>SUVZ01000075.1 GCA_015061765.1 Lentisphaerota bacterium | reverse complement strand
AAGAGATATATGTCAGACAAGTACAATCCTCTGGTATTCCATACAGTTCGCATGAGTAAATGAACCAGATCAGGTGCATTTACTTCCGCACTCTACCCTATGCCGTACGACAAACAGTACTCACATTATTCGACACCCAAACACACGAGTAAATGATATAATATACGACATTTGCGGAACTGGCGATGACAGGCGTGTGCCTGAAGTGGAGTTTACCACATGAACCGCGATCGGGAAACCGATAAAGTCGTTCGCCTGGACATTTTCAATTAACAATCTCAAAACCAATGAATATCTCAAATATAAATATTCCCGCATGGGAAGGATTTGTCGCTGGGCAGTGGCAGAAGGACATAGATACCGCCGTTTTCGTGCGGCTCAACTACACCCCTTACGAGGAAGGCCCCGAATTCCTGGTCGACTCCACCCCTGCAACCGATGCGCTTTGGGGCAAACTGCAGGCGCTCCAGAAGGAAGAGCGGGCAAAGGGCGGCGTTCTGGACATGGATACTGACATCGTCTCATCCATCACTTCCCACAAGCCCGGCTATCTGGACAAGGATCTCGAGAAGATCGTCGGTCTCCAGACGGACAAGCCGCTCAAGCGCGCTTTCATGCCGTACGGCGGCATAAAGATGGCAGAAGATGCGCTCAAGACATACGGTTACGCGCCGAATCCCGAACTCCACCACATCTTCACCGAGTACCACAAAACGCACAATCAGGGCGTATACGATGCATACACCCCTGAAATGCGCATGGCCCGCAAGAACAAGATCATCACAGGCCTTCCCGACTCGTACGGACGCGGACGCATCGTCGGCGACTACCGCCGCGTCGCCCTGTACGGCATAGACCGGCTGATCGCCGCGAAGGAACACGACCTTCCTATGGTTGGTGTCGGTTCGATGCCAGAGGATGTCATCCGCGGACGCGAAGAAGTAACCGAACAGATCCGCGCACTCAAGGCGATGAAGGAAATGGCGGCCAGCTACGGCTACGACATCTCGCGTCCGGCGGAGAACGCGCGCGAAGCCGTCCAGTGGACATATTTCGGCTATCTTGCCGCCATCAAGACGCAGAACGGCGCGGCAATGTCCATTGGCCGCATTTCTACGTTCCTCGACATCTACATCGAACGAGATCTCAAGCGCGGCCTCATCACCGAGACGGAGGCGCAGGAGCTGATCGACCATCTCGTGCTCAAGTTCCGCATGGTGAAGTTCGCCCGCGTACCGAGCTACAACGAACTTTTCAGCGGCGACCCCGTGTGGGCTACGATCAACCTCGCCGGAATGTGCGGTGACGGACGCAGCATGGTCACAAAGACCGACTTCCGCATCCTCCACACGCTCGAGACCATGGGTCCGTCCCCGGAGCCGAACCTCACCGTGCTCTACTCTCCCCGCTTGCCGAAAAGCTTCAAGGACTACGCCGCGAAAGTGTCCATCGACTCAAGCAGCGTCCAGTACGAGAACGACGAGGTCATGCGCCGCGTCTGGAACGACGACTATGCCATCTGCTGCTGCGTGTCCGCGACGCAGACCGGCAAGGAGATGCAGTTCTTCGGTGCGCGCGCCAACCTTGCGAAGTGTCTGCTGTACGCAATCAACGGCGGCATCGACGAAGTGACGCGCATGCAGGTGGGGCCGGAGTTCCGGCCAATCACGTCGGACGTCCTCGACTACGGCGAAGTCCTCCACGCTTACGAACGCATGATGGATTGGCTCGCCGGGCTCTACGTCCATATTCTGAACATCATCCACTTCATGCACGACCGCTACAACTATGAAGCGTCACAGATGGCTCTCATCGATACGGATGTGAAACGATCTTTCGCAACAGGCATCGCGGGATTCTCGCATGCGGTTGACTCCCTATCCGCAATCAAGTACGCCAAGGTGAGCGTCGTGCGCGACGAGTCCGGCCTGGCGGTGGACTACAAGGTCGAGGGTGACTTCCCTCGCTACGGAAACGACGATGACCGCGCGGACAGCATCGGCGAATGGTTGCTCACAGAGTTCATGCGCAAGGTCAAGAGCCACCACACGTACCGCAACGCAACGCCGACCACATCCATCCTCACGATCACGTCGAACGTCGTGTACGGCAAGGCGACAGGCTCCATGCCAGACGGCAGGAAGGCCGGCGAACCGCTCTCGCCCGGCGCAAACCCCGCCTACGGTGCAGAGCAGAACGGACTTCTCGCCTCGCTCAACTCCGTCGCCAAGCTCCCGTACGAATACGCGCTCGACGGCATCTCAAACACGCAGACGATCCATCCGTCCGCGCTAGGCAACGACCCCGAGATGCGCGTCCGTACACTAGTCTCCGTAATGGACGGCTACTTCACGCGTGGAGCGCATCACCTGAACGTGAACGTGTTCGGCACCGAGAAACTCATCGACGCGATGGAGCATCCCGAAAAGCCGGAGTACGCAAACTTCACGATCCGCGTGAGCGGATACGCCGTGAAGTTCATCGATCTCACGCGGGAACAGCAACTTGATGTCATCAGGCGCACATGCCACAAGAGCCTGTGACCGGCAAGATACATTCACTTGAATCGTTCGGCGCGGCGGACGGACCCGGCGTCCGCTTCATCGTGTTCATGCACGGTTGCGGTTTCCGCTGCGCCTACTGCCACAATCCCGACACATGGGCGCGGCCGCCGGCGCTTGAGATGACGGTGGAGGGAGTGCTTGCGAAGGCAATGCGCTACCGAAGCTACTGGGGCGAGGACGGCGGCATTACGCTTTCGGGCGGAGAACCGATGCTGCAGGCGCAGTTTGCCGCCGCTCTGTTCGAACGGGCGCACGAACTCGGAATCACAACATGCCTCGACACGGCGGCGGGCCCGTTCCGCAGGGACGATCCAGGAATCATCAATCTTCTGGACGCCACCGATACGGTGCTTCTCGACATCAAGGCGTTCGATCCGGAACTCCACCGCACCGTCACCGGATGCGGAAACGAAAGCGTCATCGACTGCGCACGGTATCTTTCCGAGATCGGCAAAGCCGTCTGGATCAGACGCGTACTCGTACCGGGCCTTACCGACGACGAGGACGATCTGCGCAGGACCGGCGAATTCATACGGACATTGAACAACGTCAGGAAAGTTGAAATCCTTCCGTATCACAGCATGGGCGCAGCAAAATGGAAATCACTCGGCATGGGCTATCGACTGGAAGGCACATTGCCTCCAAACTCCGCTGCCATCGCCAGAGCAAGAGCAGTAGTTGGCGACAGCCTGCACTACCAATCCGCAACCTGCTGAACCATACGAAAAGCCAACGCCACTTCTTCGCTCCCGCGAAAGAAAAACCGTCCTCTCCGTAAAAGCGAAAATTGGCATGGCCAAAGTGCGGTTTGGATGCTGAACCTCACCTTGCTGAAGCCCGGCGTATCGCCGACAAAATACCCGTCGTCCCCAAACGAACTCATCACATCTTCATCCATCACAGGATATTGTGAGAGGCAATGCCGGAAATGCCGACTTCGCGAATACGGAGTTCGAGATGCGGCTCCTCGCCGCCCCATGACGATACATCCAACGTAAAGGTCACGTCAAAACGCGACGATGACTTCGCTCTGATGCATTCCGCCTCGCTTCCATGGTTCCACCATGTCGCGCGCGGGATACACCGTTCCGAGAATGAAAACGCCGCATGTCTCCCACTGTCGCCCATCAGCCGCACGTCGGAAAACGAAACTCCCCTGAGACCGAACACCGGTTCCGGGTTTCCTTCACCAAACGGCTCCATTCTGGAAATTGCTTCGTGCAGCTCCATCGTAAGATCGGAAGGTTCAACCCATATCTCCGGTTCACGGATGGCTCCCATCTCTCGAACTATTCCACTCCGTTCACGCTGTGCGGCGCATGCGGTCTTGAACGCATCCCGGAAATCCTCAAACATTCCTTCCTTGACCATAAACCCGCCGGCCGCCTTGTGTCCGCCAAACCGCTCAAGCAGATGCGCACACTCCGTGAGCGCCGAGTGGACATCATACCCTTCCGGAGCCCGGACGCTGCCGTGTCCGTCAACGGCAACGGCGACGGGCACTCCGTACTTCTCAAGAATCCTGGAAGCGACAATTCCGCACACTCCAACGTGCCATCTGGAATCCGTTCCCGAAACGCTGCCGTTAACCACCACTGCCTCGGGGAAATCTTCCGCGATCTGCGCCATCGCCTCGTCAGCCATACGGTTTTCAACGGTCTTGCGTTCGGCGTTGCGGGCATCGACACCTATCGCCTTCATGCGCGCCGATTCAAGGTCCGTTTCCATCAGAAGGTCGAACGCCTCGCGCGCGGATGCCATTCTTCCGGCGGCATTTATGCGAGGTCCGAGCAGAAATCCGAAATCACGGGAGGACACGTCCTCCGTCCGCCGCTGGGCGCGATGCAGGAGTTCACGCAGACCGATAGGCGCGGCGGCGCGAAACGCCTTGAGCGCACTGGCGACAAGGATTCTGTTCTGGGCGACAAGAGGCACGATGTCCACCACGGTTGCGAGCCCGGCGAGCACCAGAAGAGGTGCCCCGAACTTTTCGCCGCCGTAAAGCCCGGTCTCCGTCGCACGGGCGGCGAGGACGTTCGCAAGAAAGAACGCCACGCCCGCTCCACAGAGATCCCTTACGCCAAGCCCTTCCGCCAACTCAAGCTGACACGGCACCTTTGGATCGACGAGCGCGTCGCAGTCCGGAAGCTTTTCCGGCGGAAGATGGTGATCGGTGACGACAACCGCAATGCCTCGGTCCTTCAGCATCTTCACTTCCGCCGCAGATGTGATGCCGCAATCGACTGTGACCATAAGCGCGACGTCCGGATGCTCCCCGACCATGCGCTCGACGCTCGCAACCGTAAGCCCATATCCTTCGGAGAACCGATCCGGGACAAACATCTCGACACTCGCGCCGATTCGACGCAGGGCCATGACGAGAATCGCACTCGCACAGACGCCATCGCAATCATAGTCGCCAAACACGACTATGCGGCGTCCATCACGAACAAAAGGCATTATCACATCGGCCGCCGCTGAAAGGCCCGGAATCTGTGCGGCATTGACAAGCCTCTTCAGAGACGGATCGAGGAAGGACTCAATGTCCTTCCCCGCAAGTCCCCGCATTTCGAGGAGTCTTTCGACTATGCCACAGATTCCCATGTCAGAAGCGTCCCTCGCACAGCCGAAAGACGGATTACTTCATGTTGTCCATCGTGCCGAGCACGCAGGTGGTGGACGCCTCGGCGACAAGTTCGCCGTTCACATACCCCTTGAGCGCAAAGACACCGAGTTTAGGTTTTGTGCGGACATTCTCGACCACGGTGTACAGGGTATCCCCAGGACGCACCGGACGACGAAAACGGACATCCTCGATTTTGGCGAGGAGGAATGCCGCATTCCCTTCCGGGAGAACCCTGCGTGCGACAATCGCCGCACCCGCAACCTGAGCCATAGACTCCACGAGAACAACGCCCGGCACAACCGGATATGTCGGGAAATGTCCTTCAAAAAAGGAATTCACCGCCTTGCCTTCGACGGCCGTGGAAGGGTCGGTGTATGTGTACTTCCCGAGAGCGCCCGTCTCATCCGCAGAGATGAGCTCGTCCACAAAGAGAAACGGATCTCTATGCGGGAGCAGTTTGATTCCGGGAAGATTGAATTCCTCCTTGAACTTGGGATATTCCATGAGCGTCCCCTTTTAAACCATTACTGCACGGCCTTGAATACGAGCACGCCGTTGTGTCCGCCAAAGCCAAGAGACGTACTCACCGCAACACGGATATCGCGCTCAACGCCGGCGTTGGGCGTGTAGTTCAGGTCGCACTCGGGATCGGGATTCTCATAGTTGATCGTCGGCGGGATGAACTTCTCGTCGATGGCCATGGCGCAGACAGCCGCCTCGAGGGCACCGGTAGCGCCAAGCAGATGGCCTGTCATGGACTTCGTTGAGGACACATTGATCTTGCGTGCCTGTTCGTCGCCGAACACTTCCTTGAACGCCTTGGTCTCCATGACATCGTTGAGGTGCGTGGAGGTGCCATGCGCGTTGATGTAGTCGACCGTCGAGAGATCCTCGACACCCGCATCCTTGAGGGCTAGCTTGATCGCCTTCACTGCACCGGCGCCGCTCGGATCGGGAGCCGTGATGTGATAGGCGTCGGAGGTTGCGCCGTAGCCTGCGAGCTCACAGTATATCTTGGCTCCGCGCGCCTTTGCATGCTCCTCTGTCTCGAGAATGAGCATCGCCGCGCCTTCGCTCATCACAAAGCCGTTGCGGTCGGCGTTGAACGGACGCGACGACTTCTCAGGGCAGTCGTTGAACTGTGTGGCAAGCGCACGCATCTTCATGAATCCGCCGACTGCGAACTCGTCGATCGTCGCCTCGGTGCCGCCGGAGATCACCACGTCGGCGCGGCCGGCACGGAGTGCATCGAGTGCAACGCCGATGGCGTCGGTGGAGGAGGCGCACGCCGTCACGACGACATGGGCCATCCCCTTCGCGCCAAGCGCCATCGAGATGTTGCCTGCGCCCTCGTTCGCGATGAGTTCGGGGATGGCGAGCGGGGAGAGACGGTCCGGACCGCGGTCAAAGAGAGTCCTGTAGGCCTCGCCGTTCGTCTTCATGCCACCGATGCCGTTGCCGATGATCGTTGCGACACGATCCATGTCCGGCCTGTTCTCTTCCGTGAATCCGGCATCCTTCCAAGCCTCGACCGCCGCCGCCACGCCATAGATGGAGAACGGATCCATGTGGCGGGCCGCCTTGCGGTCCACATAGCCCGTCTCGGCGAGATATGCGTCGAAATCCTTCAGTTCGCCGGCGACCTGGCATGTGCAGCGCGACGGGTCGAACCTCGTAATGCGGCCGATTCCGCATTTGCCAGCCTTGAGAGCGCTCCAGGTGGCGTCCTTGCCGTTTCCGACAGGCGTAACCATGCCAAGACCAGTTATGACGATTTTCTTCATTTTTTGTCTCCTTCTGCTTAAGTCGTTTAAAATTACAGGTAAGGCCATTTCATGTACGTTCCGGCATAAGTGAGCCCGGCGCCGAATCCGCACAGGACGATGTTCATGCCATCCTTGAGTTCGCCCTTGCGGACCGCCTCGTCAAGGGCAATCGGAATCGATGCGGCGGATGTGTTTCCGGTGGTTTCAAGGTTCAGGTAGAACTTCTCAAGCGGCAATTTCATGCGACGCGCAACAGCATCGATGATGCGTCCGTTAGCCTGATGCGCAAACACACGGTCAAGCAAGGCCGGAGTCGTGCCGAGCTTCTCGCAAAGCTGGTTTGTGACCTTCGCGAGGGCTCGTACCGCAAATGCGAAAACGTCATGCCCTTGAAGCACCAAAGTGGGAATCGGGAACATTCCGGGCTGTGGCTTGATGCGGGTGCCTCCATCACGATAGATGAAGGACGCGCCATTGCCATCCGCCCAGAGAACGGTGTGGGCCTCAGGACCGTCACCTTCGGTGTCCCCTAGCACAACTGCGCCCGCTCCATCTCCGAAAAGGATGCAGCTCCCGCGATCGCGCCAGTCCACAACGCGTGAAAGCGTCTCGGCGCCTATTACAAGAGCTTTCGCGCCCTTGTTCACCTTTGCCCAACAGCGCGCCTGCTCGATGGCATACACAAATCCGGCGCATGCAGCCTGAAGATCGTATGCACCGGAGCCCTTGCAGCCAAGCGTCGCCTGCACGAGACATGCGGTAGACGGGAATGTGGCGTAGTCAGGGGTGGATGTTGCGACAATTATAAGACCTATCTCCTCTGGTGAAACCCCGGCCGCCTCAAGTGCAGCCTTACCAGCCTTCGCCGCCATGGAAGAGGTGCAGTCATCCTCCTCCGCAATATGGCGGGAATGGATGCCTGTATGGGAATAAATCCACTCGTCGCTCGTGTCAAGCGACTTTGACAGATCGTCATTGGTTACGACCTTGGGGGGTAAGTAACTTCCTGTTCCGAGTACCTTTACGGACATTCTGATCATCCTCCAAAAAATAATGCGTATATGGTACTAAATCACGCTCATTTTAGCAACCAGAAACAAAACACCAAAAACAGAACCCATTACCAGAAAATGTACCAATTGCCGGCAACGGGTCCTTACTGTTTGGCAGGCTTGAAAGCTGGATAACAGTCACACGAGGCACAACCCACGCAACCCATTAAATGAGAATTAGGTTCGGACTAATTCTCATGCTTTGCAATACAGACTAAATTGAGACCATTACCGCCTACGTTAAATTGACGGTCACCCGCAAAAAACATGCAAAAATTAAAGATGAAGGATTCAATCCTTCTTCATCCCAAGAGCTTGATCGGCAAAGTCCAAAGCCCACTTCCAGTCATACGGCGACAGACCATGGCACTCCGTGCGGCGGACAAAACCAAACGGAGACCTGACGGCGCAGTCGCTGTACTCCGGCGGCATCTCCTCAAGCCCCAATCCCTTTCCGGTCAGGAACTCCCACACGGGAGAAGCCGCCTTCGCCGCCAGAAATTCACCCTTGGGATCGAACCAAAGCTTGTGATAGCACTCAAGCAAAAGCGCACGAGGCGCCACACAGGCAAGCAGAAGATGCTGGTCGAACGGCTGAGTCTTCGGATCATCCATGTACTTCCATACGCCTTTACAGTACCAGTGCGCCAGCGAAAGGCGCTGTCCTGCGAGCGATTCCCCGAAATTGCGCTTCATGAGCTGCACGCCCACCGCTCCCGTCTGGTTGGGTACACAGACCTTGAAACGCTCGTCATATGCGGCGGCAAGAAGCGCCGCCTTGCCCAGACGGGATGAGCCGATCACCATGTTACGGCATGCATCAATCTCAGGTATCCTCTCTGCAAGGTCGAGTCCGCGGCAAAGACCCCACGCCCACACCATCAGCGCCCCGGTATTGTCGGTGGCCTTAGGATCACGTCTACCCCAGAGTTCGCAGACTCCGCTGAACGGCGGCGGACCGTCCTTTTTGCCGTCAGAGGTAATCTGTGTGTACTGCGCAGACATGAACGCATAGCCGCGGACAGCGATCTCGCCGAGTGGAAGAACATAGTGGTTGGTCCTGCCGGAGGCAATCAGATCATTGCCCTTGTAGTTCAGGTGCAGTATGACGGGGCAGGGATGTTTGGCGTATCTCGGCACGAACACGATCCAATCAATGGCAGGCCCCGTCCTCTCCTTCCTGAACCACATCCTGTAGCGGCGCTCGAGCGCGAAGCGATCCTCGGTGAGCCTTTCGGACACAAGCTCCGTCACGAATTCATCCGGCTTCGGCGGCATTCGCCCATAGACCTCACACTCGAAAAGCTTCAAGATCTCTTTTCTGCGCTCTGCCCAGTCTGAGGCGTTCTTCACCTTCCTGCCATCAATGAATGTCAATGGATCTTCAAGCGTGTAAGTGCCTTCGCCCGCCTTTGATTCGTCATAGTTGAATTCGACATACTCCGTGCGTTCCTCGTTCGAATAGAAACGCTTGGCGTTACTCTCAGGCGTACCCGGCTCGAAATCCATGTGCGTAGTGCGCCTTTTGACAAATTCAAGTTCCTCATCAGAAACCCACCAGCAACTATTGGTCTGAGACGCCGAACAGACTCCAGCAAACAGCATAGTGGCAAAAACCGTTTTTCCTGCATTGAAAATGCTCATTCTGATCTCCCTAAATTGACTTCCACATGTTATTTTTGTAGTTCCTTCAGGCACCGCCATTAAACTGACTCTCCAATATTACCTGAACTGCCGCTCCCCTTGAGATCCGTATTCCCGTGCTGGATCGGCTTCCAGCGTCTTGAGGGGAAAACCAGCGTGCACAGCACAGACGCAGAGAGGACGAGGGAAAACAATGGGAACGTCGCAACCGGAATGAAACCGGGACGCTGCCCCTTCGGCGCAAGGGCAACCGCTGCAAGCGCCGTGAGCCAACCCATGACAAACACGAAAAGGAGAAATCCGGCAAACGTCTGAACTGCAGGCACAACAGGCTGGCCTGTGTACAGTTTCACCGCCAAGGCGATCACATTCGCAAGATGGATGAACGCAACGGAGATACCGGTGAGAATGGAGAAGAAACTGTCGAAAAGACAAATCGACGGACGACGGCACAGTGTCGTCAGCCACGGCAGGGAATACAGACGCACAACCTGCCATCCACCCGTAGCCCAACGGCGCAATTGCCTCCACATCGGCATGAGAGCGGTTGGCTGTTCATCGCAATAATCCGCGTCCCGGATATAGGCAACACGCCTGCCGGCGATGTTTCCCTGAACGGAGAACTCCACATCCTCCACCATTGTGCGTGTGCTCCAGCCCTCTTCGCCAAGACATGAAAGCAGAAACGCAAAACCTGTCCCCGTCAGCTTGCCGGAGAGTCCAAGATTTGTGCGGACCCTGTTGGACAGTTCGTTCATCATCGCCCAGTACACGGTGTACCATCCCGTAATGACGTTCACAAAGGCATTTGACGAATGGCGGCGCCCGGTGACAACGCTCTCGCCATCGTTCAACGCATTGTTGACCGCATCAAGCCAACCGGCGCACATTGTATTGTCCGCATCGAAAACGGCCACAGCGTCAAAGCCGCCTTCCTTGCGCAGACGCTCGACTCCCCATGCAAGGACATCGCCCTTCCCAGCGCTGAGAGACGTCTTCTCCCATACGGTGGCGCCTGCGGCACGGGCGACTTCAGAAGTGCGGTCCGTGCAATTGTCCGCCAACACGATCACCTCACGCTTTTCAGCAGGATATGAAGCCGCCAGAATGCTGCGCACCGGAAACTCTATCACCCGTTCTTCGTTCCTTGCACAGATCAGCACGGCGAAACGCAACCTGCGCTCTGCCGCCGGATGCACACGCCCCTTTCTGATCAATCCGGCAAAAAGCACGAATGTCGACCAGAAGAAGACGACGCTGAGCAATCCGCACAGCAGATCAAAGAAAACAGTGAACGAATAACCGCCCATGAAGCACCTTTCGAGCTACAGCACGCTTACCATCAGAAAGACCCTGCCGTCACTCAAAGCGGATTGACGCCGCACGCCCGTGCGCATCAAGCCCCTCCACCTCGGCGAACGCCTCAATCGTCTTTTTCGTCTCGGCAAGATCGGCTTTCGTAAACGCCACGAAACTGTGGCGGCGGCGGAAGTCGTCGGGTGTGAGGCCGTTGAACATGTTGGCCGCACCGCCCGTCGGCAGCACATGCGACGGTCCCGCCACAAAGTCGCCTGCGGACTCAGGCGTCCATGCACCGGCGAACACTGCGCCTGCAGAGCGCACGCCCTTCATGAGCTTCAGCGCATCCTTGCACATGATCTCAAAATGTTCGGGTGCGAAACGGTTTACGAGCTCGAGACCTTCCTCAAGATCTGGCACGACCGCGAAGAGTATCCCGTCTCGGTCAATGACACGATTGACGATCTCCTTGCGGGAAAGCGTCTCGGTCTGCGCGAAAAGCTCGCGCCTGACCTTCTCCGCGAACTCCCTCGACTGCGTGACGAGAAGCGACTTCTCCCATCCGCTGCCGTGCTCCGCCTGCGAAAGAAGGTCTGCTGCGACCCAGCGGGCATCAACAGTCCCGTCCGCGAGTACCGCGATTTCGCTCGGACCCGCCACCTGGTCGATTCCGACATATCCATACACCTGACGTTTCGCCGCCGTGACGTATGCATTTCCGGGACCTACAATCTTCTGCACCTTTGCACAGGATTTCGTGCCGTACGCCATCATGCCGATCGCCTGGATGCCGCCGACGCGGTACACTTCGGTGACTCCCGCGAGCTTGAGAGCGTAGAGGAGCACGGGGTTGATCTTGCCGGTCTTGCCGGCGGGAGTGCACGCGACAATCTCCTTCACGCCGGCGGCGCGGGCGAGAGTCGCAGTCATGATGGAAGTGGAGGCGAGCGGCGCCGTGCCGCCGGGTACATACACGCCAACACGGTCCATGGGCGAGAAGAACTCCCCGGCGCTGCCGCCACGAGGCGTCTTCATCGTCCAGGGCTTGCGCAATGAGGCCTTGGAGAATCTCATGACTCTCGCATACGCATCCTTCACTGCACGTTTGAGTGCAGACGGCACTGCCGCATCGACATTCTCCATTTCCGCCGCCGACACGCGAAACTGCTTCGGCTGAAGCTTAGCGCCTTCGAATTTCGCGACATACCCGGCCACAGCTTCGTCTCCACGGGCGCGGATCGCCGCCAAAACCTCGAACGCGGCCCTTTCCGCCTCTTCAGGGAAAGCGCTGCGATCGAGAAACTCCGTCACCGCACGGTTCTGACGCTTGGAAACAGACCAATCGACAATCCTTAACATATCTCTGAACTCCTTTATTTGTCCATAGATTATACCATACTATCAACCATATCTGACACAACCGTCACGTTTAATTGATCATCGCAGTTTGCTGTGATTAAGAGGGGGG
>SUVZ01000074.1 GCA_015061765.1 Lentisphaerota bacterium | reverse complement strand
CTCGCGCACATCGGTCGCCCTCTGCACGCCCCGCCTTCCTAACTGTATGCCGACTTCTTTACAGTGCAGACTCCTTTCATTCTGCTAGTCCAGCCGAGTTTTGCTCGGCGTACGTGTCCCCAGATTTCCAAACAGTATAATGTAAGTTATTTTCCGCCGTACTTCAAAATCCACTCGTCCACCGAGCCGAACATGGGATGACAGTTTGAATAGACGTCATCTGATTCCTTCCAGGTTTCCCATAGCGTCGTCGCTCCGCGCTCGAGCATGTGCAGCCAGCCGGGAAACCCCTCGTGCAGAACGATTCTGCGGGCAACGCCGTTATGGCCGTGTTCGGCGAGATACATCAGCATGTAACGCGTCGAAAAGATGCCTGTCGTCGGCGCAAAGCCTTTTGCCACAATCGATTTCAGCAGCTGCGCCTCCGCCGCGGGCACGTCATCGACAAGACCGAGATAAAGTCCGATGGCCTGGGCGGACTGCGTCCCGTTCGCGACAATGCCGCCCTTCACGTACGCACGCCGGAATGCCGACTTGATTCTGTCGGCCAGTGCGCCAAACTCCCCGGCATCCTTCTCCTGTCCGGCAGCACGCGCGAGACCGGACGTCAGGCGCACGAACTCATGGTAATGTGCCGTGGCCGTAACCTCGTTCGGTGCACGTTCAAGCGCCTCGTGGTCGCCAATGCACTTCGGGACAATCCCCGACGGATATTTCGCCGCCATTTTCCGCACATAGCGCGCACATACCGGATAGTACGCGAGAATGCGATCTCGCGCCTGAGGGTAATGACGCAGAAGCGTCTCCATCAGCACCGGCACCGCCAGCGCCCAGGACACCGGTCCCCTGCGGTTCGCGCCGCCGGCCTCCAGTCCGTCAGAATCCGCAATACCCACGAACGGCGCCGTTTCGGTGATCCAGCCGTCCCCCTCTGCCTCGTCGGCAAAATCCTGCAGCGTCTTGAGATAGAACTCAAGCATATCAAAGTTGAGGCACATCGCCTCACATGTCGCCACAATATCTCCGCCGTAGCCAAGGCGCTCACGCCCCGGGCAGTCGCTCTGCACGCCGATGAGATTGTCGCGGAACGTCCGCACGCACACGTCGTGAATCGCCTGCAGCTTCGGATCCGCCGCCCGGAAACCCTTTCCCGGCGCCACCGGATGCAACTCCGACGAGACCGTCCGAAGCGTCGCCTTGGGAACAGACTTCGCCCCGCGCACTTCGGCATAGCGGCAGATATGCCAGACGAACGGCGGCTCAAACCGCTCGATGCTCTTCCCTGCGCAGACATAGACGTCGCGCTGACACGCCAATGCAGGTGCGCCCTTGCCTCCCTTTCCGGCACGTTTGATCTGACCGGCGGTCTGCGTCAGCACATTGACCGATCCGTCCGCGTTCAGGCGCTCGCCATACACGATCTCGATCCTGCTCCCTCGTGGCTCGTTCTTGAACTCAAATACCGGAACGCCGCTTAAGTTTGCGCCGAAGTCGATTACAATGGATCCGTCCGCAAGCGTGCGGACGGTCTGGGCCTCGACCGCTCCCGAATAGACGACCGGCGGCGCCGTGCGCGGAACTATGTCGCCGCGCGGACCCGGCACATGGGCCGCCGGGCGCCATACCGTGTCGACGGGACGCGTCGCATCGACCTCCGCACCGAGATAGACACAGTTGCGGATCACATTCGTCGTACGGCGTTTCCACTCAAGCGGACCTTTCACGCCGCTCAACTGCAGCTTGAAGCATGGCCGGCCGTGCGCCAGCGCGGTGCGAAAACACTTCGACCCCCAGAACAGGAGCGGCGGCAGATTGTAGAAACCGTTGCCGAGAGCGACTGTGACGACGTTCGTCGCCGGATGCGGCAGAAGTTCGCCGGACGATACCCGCGCCGTGAAGGAATCCGCATAGACGGTCCGATCGAACGGGCTCCACAACGGCATCAGCGATGTCGACGATACGCCAGACGGACGAGCGTTGAGCGACAGCGCATAGTATCCGGCGCAGGCGACGGTGACCTTAGTCTCTTCGGCACCCTCGGGCAGCACGAATGACGTCTTGAATTCTGACGCCGGATCCTCGTCGTAAAACGTCTCATCCTCGCGATCGGCTTCGCCATCCCCAACCCATGCCGATTCAAAAAGAACATCGCGAACACGCCTCCGCGTAAAATCATAGGCCCCGGAACCCGCCGAAAACGCGCAAAGGTGTTTCCTCGCTTTCGCATTGCGGCAGGAAAGCTCCGTCCCCTCGACTGCCAGCCGCCCTTCGGCAATGCCGGCCAAGGGCAGCGAGACCGCCAAGGCCCGCAGGCCCAGCACCGCCGCCAAGACAAATACTTTCCGTCTAATCATATCTCCATCCTCGATTATCTTATGACCAAAGTACACCATAATTTGGCATGATTGGAAACCAAACAGGGTTTCTCTTCCAAAGTTGGCATATTATACAAAGTTTTGGAAACGGTAATATCGTAACAATCCTCATATCATCTAATCATTTCAGGCGAAATCTCATCTTCACCCGTCCTTTACACTTATGGCGTCCACGTCTTTCTGCGCTCCTCAGGAAGCGACCGGTCATATTGCAGACGTTTCCGCCATGTGCCAGTTCGTACTACTTCAATCTCGTTTTCTCCAACCACAGCCATAGGAGATATCATGCACACGTACGGCGGACACCAAAGTCTCGCGACGCGCTGTCCATTGACACTCACATCCAACACATCCCTTTCGTCGCCAAAATCTAGCACAATGCCATTTTGAATATCAGGCGCGCTAAAGGCCAATGTCGTGCGAAACGTCTGCTCTGGCGAAAGAAAATAGGGCGTCTCCACCAGACAATCACTCAGACGCACTTGCTTCCAGACGATGTCCTTCGACCAACAGTCCGAAATCTGTAGATGCGATGGGCGTTCGAGTTTGCCGCCATTCTGCGAAATTCGGACAAACACACTCCCAGTCGGCGGAATCGCAATCCGGCTGGAAAATCCGCCGGCTCTGAACCGGACATTGCCGTGATAGCCGTTATTTGACGACGTCGCCAGAAAATATATGTCTTCCTCAGGCGTCTGCCGATGATACCACATGAAATCGTCTGGACCGGCATTCTCCAACGAATCAAAGACGACATCCGGTACGAGCCGGCTTAAGTCTCTTTCCAGATCAACGAGCCCGCCGCGAACGACACGCGCTCCTCTCGACTCAAGTTCTTCGATGCGGCGCACAGATGCCTCATTGACGAAACATCCGTCCGGCACCCAAAGAACTGAATAACTCATGCCATCGGGGAAGACGACCCGCCCGTCCCTCACATCCGCACGAGAAGAAAGCGCGTCGTAAGTGCAGTAGTCGTATTTGAAGCCTGCGGGGAAAGGCGCTTTCTCGGACGGCTTGTGTGCACAGTCATCGCCCAGATACCACAATACATCGACAACGGGCCTTCCCGATTCGAGCAACTCTCCACATCGCGCAAGATAATCGGTCAACAACGGCATGTGTCGCCACCACGCTTGGCCACGAACAAACGGGGAGCCAATGCCGCCGTTGAAAGACGCCCCTGGAGGAAGCCCCCCGACACGAGGATCATGCGTGTAGGTATGGAATACAAGATGGGTGATGCCTCGCGCCAGAAAACGGTCGGCCTCGCGCTTAAAATCGGCAAGCGTTTCGTTCCATGTCAACTTGAAGCTCGTAAACGACTCGGCCGCAACTCGCGGCTTTCCATAGATGTGCGCCGCAGAGACGCAAGGACGGACAGGCTTGTAGTCATAACTTGTCACATGGCCGGCGGCATCGTCGTGCGGACTCCAGAACTCGCACATCGGCACGTCGGCATACTTCCAGTACGAAAGGATATCACCCGCTATGACATCGCCCATCGCCGTCTCATAAGAGACGTCAAGGCCTCGCGCATGGGCCAATTCTGCAAACCGTCGATAATAATGTTCCTTTACCAGCTCGCCCTGCGTCCGACGCCAGTCGCGCAAAAACGACTCTGTTGCGGCGGGGGATTCCACGACATGCCCGAACAGGCATGGAAGCCATTTCTTGACGTCGTAGCCGTTGACACTCCTGAAGTAGTCCGGCATCTTCTCCGTCCACATCGGCGCGCCGCACTCCCAGCTGTCGATGAGGACTCCTTTAACGGGCACATTCCGCAATGGTCCATCTAGTAATCTTGCCAGATATCCGTTAAAACTTGCCTCAACGCCCTTGGGGTCGAGCTTGTCACATTCCCAGCCCGTTGCCTCCGGCGGCGCCGGATGGTTCTTCTTCTCCGAATTTACATGACCAAAGACAATCGTCTGAGTGCTGGACGGCGGTTCGTTTGTCAGCGTCTCAAACGGCAGCGGCATCACCTCACGAAGCGTCCAGCCCGCCTTTCCTTCCCAGCCGTCCAACCGTACGGCGCTCGAAAACACTGGATCCGCCAGAACACCCCATGGCACTATTGGATGCTCATGCGCGATTTCAAGGCGCCACTTCTGCCCTGCCGTCGGCTTGAACGAAAACGTCTCCGCCATCTGCTTGTCCGAATAGTTGGATCGGGGATATGCCCGGTCGAAAACGGAAGTCCAACCGCCATTTCGCCAGACGTCCAACTTAGCGCGCAGATCCGGTTCGTAGCTAAACGCATGGTTGTAGCACGAAGCGCTCGGGAGCGACAGAGACCGCAGCGTAACATCGCCGGAAAATGCAAACACGCGCACATCCCCATTTGTCTCGACCGATACCGGAGTCTGGACGCCCTTCGCCTCGCATGCACATGAAGGAAACGTTACAGATCCAATCGTGCGATAGTCTCGCCCCTTTCCATCAACGACAAGCTTGCGCATGGCATGCGCGTCGTCTATCCACGGACCTCCGCTCATCGACCAGCCTGGGCAATTCTGCAGCCGAAGTGTCAGACCAAGTCGCGCACACTCCCGTCCTATGTGGGCGACGACATCCTCCCACTTGTCGCTCATGCACCGGATAGGCTCTTCCACCCCGGGCCAGATCGCCTTCGTTTCACCATGAAAAAACTGAATGCCGCCAAATCCCGCGGCCTTGATTGCCTCAAGATCTGCCGTTAGCCCTTTCTTGGAGACATTGCCGCCAATCAGATGAAACCATGTTTCTGGACGATGACCATCGGCAACACAATGCGTATCAGGCACCGATGCCAAGCATGCCGCAATAAGTACAATGCCTATCATGGACGTGGAACGCTCATGTCGAGGCCATGGTCTTTTGTTGATTCAAGTTTGGATTGCGGATTCTTTCTCCAGAGACCATGCGTCCGCTCCGGCATGAGCTTCTTGACTCGGCTTGAGTTGCCGACGCCGTAGAAAACGATGTCCGGCTCTGGCGTGTCGGCGACATATGGCACGCAGAAAGAAAGATAGCTCACGTATGCCGCAACTCCGGCCTCGATGCGCGTCTTCGCATCGCCATAGTGATAGACGGGTGTGTTGCCGCCCCACTCGCCGCCGTAGCGCATCCCGAGCGAATAGTATGTGCCGAAGTTGTCCACCCAGCGAAATTCCACCGGCTTGTGCGCAGGATTCCACACATCGTCCTTCCGATAACGATTCAGAACGCACGGCACACCGAGAAAGCCGAGCGTCTGCAACTTGCCGCGGTTCACGAACGTTGCCGCCGGCATGAACGGCACGTTGCGCGGTCCCGTCCGTATCCAGTGCTCATAGTTCTCGGCTATTGTCGCAGTCCCCTCGCCCTCGTAGAAGAACGCCGCAAATGCCGTCCCGCCGTCAAGCAGAATCTCCCCGCCCTTCTCAGTGCGAAGCATCGTTCCCCACGGGTCGTACTCGTAGCAGTCGTCCAACCAGCCGATACCTCCTGCCGCAACAGTCATGTGCATAACACCACCACGAATCTGGAGATGACTAAGTGCAACGCGCGCTCCTTTTACAATGCGGAAATACCCCATTCCATCATCCAATTCATGTCCGCCAAGAATCGGGATGCCAGCCCCTGCAAGGGTATAGTCCCCATCAAGAATAAGTGTACCAGTAATTTTATAAAAGGCTGCAGGAAGTATGCCTGTACTGTCGGGATTGTCCTTTAACAGTTTTAAAAACGCCGTAAGGGTTTCTGTGTCATCCGTAGACGAATCAGTATCGACACCGTGTTCTGTCGCAACAAATACCTTTCCACGACGAACAGGCACCGGCTTAACAGGGAAAAGACGCTTAAGGGGCTTATAGTCAGTTTCTTTCACAAATGGCGCTAACGACCCTGTGGGCGGTAAAAGGTCGGTATTTCCGCCCCAAAGAATCAAATGGGCTTCATCAACCGACATGCATTTATTCAATTTATTGGCGTCGAGAAGTGCTTCTGTAACAATCTCCTCATTTGCAATAGCCTTGACAGGTCGCCCTCCTACATTCGTCACATTCCTAAAAGTCATAATGTGCGGTGGAAATCCGTGACCAATCTTAAGTACACCTCCTGATGTTCCTGTATCTGTTTCAACATCAACAAAGGCCAAACGACTCACCGCGTAAGCATTGGGCTTTTCGCGTGAATAGTGCCACAATGGAGCTCCACTGTCGTCATCCGTCCGCATCTTTACATCTGCCACCCAAACACCAAGCCCAGCGCATTCAAATGCCCACTGCTCCAATTTTGGATTACGACGGATCAACACATCTACATTCTCCACTCGAAGAGCGCCACCGATAATCGCAGCCGCTCCCGGCTCATCACGTCTTGAGAGAATCTTGCAGCGACGCACAAGCAGTCCGTCTCCGCTCGGGAAATATATTGCTTTCGCACAATCATCGAAGACAGAATCCTCAGCTATAAACATTGTTGAGTTGCAGTCTGGAGTTCGAGGACCATTCCAGTTTGGATCACGCTCCGGAAGATTTGTGACTTCATTCCATTTCCACTCAGCAACCGAACGAGGCCGGTTGCGACGCCCAGCAGCATTCAAACGCTTGAAGTTCGGATCTATCGTTTTGAAATTCTGACTGCAGACACCCGCGCCGTTGGCTCCAAGAAAACGACAACGCGTTATACGCAGGTTCGCCGCCTCATTATTGTAGGTATTCATCTTCACCTGGTAGAATCCGCCTCGGAAAGTGAAGTTCTCGAATCGGCAAATATAGGCTTCCGTAACGAAAAATGCGTCTTCCTTTGGATTCTCCTGCACTATCTCAACACCATCATCTGCCACAAGATATGCTTTACCGCGAAAGATCACCGGAGCGGTCAGCCTATAAACTCCCTTAGGAAACACTAGCCTTGGAGTTACGCCTTCTGACACATTTCCCGCCGCATTTCCACGTCGCCACTGACTGTATACATTCCCGGTAATCTTTGCCATTTCACATGCGGCCCGCTGAAGCGCCGCCGTGTCGTCCGCAACCCCGTCGCCCTTCGCGCCGAAGTCTGTCACAACAATATCCGTGGACACTCGTGTCACAGATGCCGATGCAACACCTCCGACTATTGATATCATGACAACTAACAGGCGAAATCTATTGTGAAAATATTTTGCCATATGCCGTTTCCCTCATTGATAATGCTTTTAACGGATTGAGACAACTGTCCCTTTAATTCTTGCTATCTTCAAAATAAGCTTCGGCCCCTCGACAACAAGCTTGCAACGCTCTGGAAGTTCGGCATTCGTCGCATCCAGAACACTTTGGGGAACCGATAGCTTCGCCGCCGTGGAAGCACTAGCCAAGATTACGTTTCCACGATCATTGCCGACATAGGACAGGTAATCGTCGCACTTGACGTGGATTGCCGCCCCTTCCTTGACTGTGAGAGTGCCGCAGTCCATCGGCACAGTCTCAAGCGCGGCAGCTGGCAACTCAAAGCGCAAGACACCCTTCCCGTCGCCATAGACAACCGTCTCGCCTGTAGTCTTGTACTGGGGCTTTGTGCCGCGCAGAACGAGCTCGCATCCAACCGTCGGGTTGGCTGCAGCATCTGTTGTGTCATACCCCAACAACAGCGCACCGGTACTATTACGCGTTAGTTCAAAAACCCCATTGGATACGACGATTCTGTTCCTTGTGCCGCCAAAGTTAACTCGATAGAGTACCGAAGTACCACCCGCCTCAACCGAGTATGTGTTATCATGACTACTGGCATCCCTCGTGCCAAAATAACATATTGTCGTCTTTGTTACTTTCGCTCCGTTACGGATGCAAACAACGTTGTTGCTGGACGCCTTCATCAAATCATCGCCTACGAGTGCATACTGGAACCCATCAGTCATGACGACCTCGTTGCCGCCGGCGACGCCAAAGAAGAACGGATCATCGCCGCGAGTTGTCTGAGTCAGCGTCGTGTTTCCGGCAAGGACAAGCGTGTTGTTCGTCGAGTTCGCGTATGAGCCTACGACAATGGACTTGACAGAAAGGGTCGCGTTCGCGAACTCCGCCCGGTTGCCAAAAGAACCGCCGCTGCCGACTGTCAGATTTCCCGTCGTAGTCAACGTCGCATCGTCAACCGTCAGAACCGTATTCTTCGCAACCGTGCCGTCCAAAACGCCTCCAACCGTCAGACCCTGCAACGCTACACTGCCCTTGCCCGTGACGGACATACGGTCATTGGAACTACCACGTCCTATCATGACGGACGCATTCGGCGCAGAAAGGCTTGATTTCGAGCCTTCAATCCTGAGTTGATTATTACCTGAACCTACGCTCGTTCCGTCATCGAAAATGAGGTTGCTGCCAACCGTGGCAGTCGAACCGCCCAATATTTCGAATGTGCAGCTGCCACTATTGCTTCCGCTTGCTATACGCATGCTTCCTGCGGATAGTCCCGCCCCATCCGACAAGGAGAGCTTGCAGTTCCGCCGATTATCGCCAATGGTTACGTTATTGACATTGCGCACCTTCGTACCGCTAAACGTAACGGCATGATCGTGATGGGAGCTGCCAACCCTCAAGTTTGCGCTACCACCGAAGTCCCAGATTCCTCCCGAGACGATTGCCTCATAGTATCTCGCAGAGAATGCAAGCCCGTCCGCAGTCACGGTCGATGGAATTGAGATCGTCTTTCCGCCATCGGCCGACAGGTCAACTGATATATTGTTTGCCGAAAATACGACTTGAGTGCAGACGACATCAGCTGCCGCTGCGTATTCGCCGTTTTGCGCATCCAAGACGATTTGGCCGTCCGCGTTCGGCGCCGGAATGCCAATTGCAAAGACGCTGCCGACGAATGCCGCTGCGCAAAGCGCAATCGCAATTCTATTTTCGAGTGCTTTCATCGTTTTGTTCCTTTTCTTTCGTGTTTTTGTTTCAGATGGGCGGAGAGGTCGTCACTCACATCGACTTTCTCGTAGAGAGCATCCTGTGCCGACATAGCTGAAATCCTGTTGGCGGTTTGCACGCTCTACGCAGCATCGGCCACCTCTGAATCTGCCACATTGAGATTCGCAAATTTACTACATTGAAAATTCCGAATCTGGCACATTGAAAAGTACAAATTTACTACATTGGCCATTGACGCAGCAGTGGCAATATGATACAATATTGCGCATCTTAAGGAAAAATTATGGCCGAAATCAACAGTTACAAACCTCGCATTGCGGATGCACTTCTTGCCGACAATTTGTTGGCGTTTGGTGCGGTATGCGTAGAGGGGCCGATGTGGTGCGGAAAAACCTCTACGGCAGAGCGTCAAGCCAATAGCAAATGCATGATTGCCGACCCTACCGACAACTTTGCCAACAGAAAGCAGGTCTCCCTTGACATCAACTTCGCCTTTGCGGACGCCACACCACCTCATCTCATCGACGAGTGGCAGGAGTTCCCCGCACTCTGGGATGCAACCAAGTACTATGTTGACAAACATCATGGGTGCGGACAAATCATCCTGACCGGTTCTTCCACTCCGCCGGAGAAAGGCGTGCTGCATTCCGGCGCTGGCCGTATCGCAAGTTTCCGGATGCGCCCGATGAGCCTCTGGGAGAGCGGCGCAAGCGAAGGGAAAATCTCGCTCGAGGCCGTCTGCAAAGGCGACAGCATCGGCGTCACTCCCACAAGGCGTCCAGAACTTACTGAAATTATCGAAATGGTCCTTCGCGGCGGATGGCCGGGCAGTCTCGGGCTTCCGCTCCGTGCCGCCATGAAGATTCCAGTCGCATACACAAAAAGGCTTCTCGACAGGAATCTCCCCGAACTTGACGACATCCCGCGAGACAGGCACAAAGTGGAACTCTTGCTGCGATCCCTCGCCAGAAACGAATCCACAACCGTGAACATCGCGTCCATCCGTCGCGACATAGCCGCAGGCGAAGGGGTAGAAATCGATGAAAGAACACTCTCCGCCTACCTCAACTCCCTTGAACGCCTCTTCGTGACGGAAAACATCCGTCCGTTCTCCCCGTCCCTCCGCTCCAGTACGCGCATAAAGCAGTCCGAGAAGCGCCGCTTCTGCGACCCGTCCATCGCCGCCGCGCTTCTCAAAGCGACTCCGGCGCGGCTTGAACGAGACCTGAACACCCTCGGCTTCCTTTTCGAAAGCCTTGTGCTGCGCGACCTCCTGTGCTACGCAGAGGCGTTTGACGCCGCAGTTTACCATTACCAGGACTACAGCGACAGGGAGATTGACGCCGTAATCGAAATGCCGGACGGCGAATGGACGGCGGTCGAAATCAAGCTCGGCGTCAACCAGGAGGAAACCGCCGCGAAGCATCTGCTCGGCATCCAGCGGCGCATCGCCGAAACCGGAGGACACCCTCCACAATCGCTGGCAATCGTCGTAGGTCTTTCGAGCGCGGCGTACAGGCGACCAGACGGCGTGTACGTGTTGCCGATAACGGCGCTCAAACCTTAATTCCTGCACCATCATCCTATACCGTCTCCCCGCGCTTGAACGCGATGGCTATGGAGCAAGGCGTGGCCTTGCCCGTTTCAAGATAAGCGGAAACAGCCTCGCCAATACGAAGGCCTGACTGCGCGGGATCATACTCGACTCGCGTAAGATCCTGAGCATGGACAGGGCCTAAACCCTTGTTCGCCAATGTTGCGAAACGGACATCGTGCGGCATGCGGATTCCGTTACGGTCAAGCGCCGACAGAATGCCCGCCGCGAGATAGTCGTCGTTGCAGACGACCGCGTCCGCTTCAATGCCGCCTTCCGCAAGCATCTTCTCAAACGTTTTGAGTCCGGAGCGCTGAATGCATTCCTGCACGTTCTTTCCGCCGACCGGACGAACCGGCATGCTGTGAACCTTGAGCCCGGCCTGTTCAAGCGCTCCCGCAAAGGATTTCTTTACCGCCTGGTGCTGATAGACCGAAAGAACGGTCCGCACGCCCGCAGACCGGAGCGCTTTCGCCAATTCCGACAGCGCATCCGACAAGTCGTCGGCGACGGTGAACACCGCCTTATCCGACGGCTCATGCGAGCGCACCTCTACGAACGGAACACCGAGTCCGGAAACATGCGCGATCAATTGCGGCGGCGCCTCAAAGAGGACAATGAGCTTGACAGAGGCATCAAGCATCATGTTAAGCGTCATCACGTCAGCATCTTCCATGCGCGGCGAAACTTCGACTGACGTATAGAGCCACCCGTTACGGCGGAGAACGGATCCCATGCTGTTCTCAAGAACCCCCGTGAAATACATGCCTGGCGGCCCGGCCTTTATGCCTAGAACAGCACCCTTCCAGAATCTGCACCCCTTACAGCATACACGTAGACCTATGCGTGGACGTGCTTCCAAAAGACCGTCACTGCACAACCGTTTCACCGCATTTTGAACGGTAATAAAGCTCACTCCGAAAATATCGGCCAGTTTACGTATGCCCGGCAGCGTCTCTCCGTCGGCATACACGCCTCCGCGGATCGCTCCGGCGAATCCGCTTACAAGCTGATCCTCCAGGCTCATGCCCACATGACGGATAACCGAAAATGGTTTTTGAAAATCCTTTTTGCGCTTAAAACTCATGTAGGGTAATATATACAATAATGACAGTTTTGTCAAGCATCGGAGGTCGTCCGAATCATTTCCTTCCATATGGAAACAATACCGTTGCGGCATCGAATGCACACAGAATCCATCCGAGTTGTCAATCCATACACGAAATCCACAAAATCAAGGACAAACCAATGAAACAACAACCACCAAACCAAGCCTCAGGCGCGTCGGAAACGACGCGCTTTTTTTGTACCCGGATTTCGTCAGCGGCGGGTGTCGCGGGCGAGTTGTGCACAACCAAAAGAAAGGAGCCAAATATGGCCAAAAGAGAAAACGAAGGAAAGAAAGAAAAGAAGCAAAAGAAAGAAAGGAAGGAAAAGAGAAAACAATACCGGGGTTTATATCTAAACCCAATATCAGTACCGCGTGCGCGTACGCGCGCGTGCGAGGGGCGGCGCCTTGCGTGCACATGCACGTTCCGTGAGGCTGGCGAGGCGGCGATGGAGATCATCGACAACTGCTTCGGTTCGCTCGAACGCGACTTCC
>SUVZ01000073.1 GCA_015061765.1 Lentisphaerota bacterium | reverse complement strand
ACCCACGTCTCGGCGTTGCCGATGCGACTTCCCCCTCGTCAAACCGTACGTGCGGATTTCCCGCATACGGCTTTCCATTGATTGGACATCCCATCGCCACGGATTTCATCCTTTCTTCGCTTTAAATGGCTGTGTATTATATTTGTTTTTTTTTTCTGTCAAATCCGCGTTCTCGCAGTTGCGAGGACCGGGCGGACGCATTCTTGCGTCCGCCCACTGTCAGTGCCCCAATTCCTGTAAAACACCGTGAATCATCCCATAACTATTGAACCAATCACTTCAAAAGACTGTCTTTTGCAAACTTCGTCGTAGACTTCCCTGCCGCCTTGGCCTTGGCTTCGAAAATGGCGTACTCTTCAGCCGTGAAATCGACTGTAATGGGGTATGCTCCTGGAATGCGGTCAAATTCAGCGAGTATCTTTTCCTTCATTGACTCATCGACGCCCATCGTCTTAAGAACACCCCATGCCATCATGCAGTTGCCCTTATGCCCCATGTGAACCCCGTCCCTCGTGAGCTTGTTGCCCTTCGTCTTGTCGGTCTTGCGTATTTCCGCAAGCTGCGCCTGCATTGCGGCGTTTAGGTCGGCAAGACGGAGATTGCGGCGCTTTGCCTCGGCGCGAAGCCAATCGTTGTACGCGGCCAGCTTCCTGTTGCCGTCAGCATCGGGATCTTCGGTGATCATCGTTGCGGTAAACACAATCACTTGAATTCCAGCTGCCGCACACCTGTCAAAGATGTCACCAACAAGCGTCTTGTACTTTTCCAGCGGAACGCCCGCCCCTTTCCTGTCATGCCACACATCATTGACCCCGCAGGAAAACGTCATCCACTGTGGTTTTTTGGATATCACATCCCGGTCAAGACGTTCGTTCATCTGGACGGACTTGTGTCCGCTGATACCGGCGGGTATCTTCTTTGCGGACACACCGCAGATCTTAAGCCCTTTCATAACAAGATTAACGTAACCGGCTGGATTCCTGTTGCCCTGCGCCGTGATCGAATCACCCATGAACGCTATGGTATCACCGCTTTTTATGCATATCTCAGCGTTGGTCACGTTCACCACAACGGCGGCAAGCGCCGCAAAGATCAAATTTCTCACAATATTCCTTCCTTTCTTTTTTCACGCATTATACACTATCAAATCACCAATCTCAACATATCAGCTTTCGAATGTCCTACGGCGTTGAGCCATAAAATCAGCAGCTACTACTAAAATTCCTCGATGCAAAACCGCGCAATTTCCACCCCGTTAAAAGCAAACTTTATCGGCCAAACCGTCGCCCTTGCCCACTTACTTCTGCAATCGACTGAATAAGACGTCTCTCATAACATCCCGCAGAGATCGCGATTAGACAAAACAGATTCGGTTTTGTATGCAGGATGCGGCTCCAGCGATCGTTCGCTTGAGCCGCATCCTGCATATTCTCAGGCGTTATATGTCGCTGCGGACGTACTGCCTCCGTGTCCGGTCCAGTTAGTGTGGAAGAACTCGCCGCGCGGCTTGTCGAGACGTTCATACGTATGGGCGCCGAAGTAGTCGCGCTGAGCCTGCAGGAGGTTCGCCGGCAGACGCTCCGTAGTGTATCCGTCAAAATAGGAGAGAGCGGACGTCATCGTCGGGGCGGGGATGCCGTATGCAAGCGCTGCGGAAGCGACTTCACGCCACGCGGGAACGAGTTTCTCGATCGTTTCCTTGAAATAGGGATCAAGGAGAAGGTTGGAAAGTTCAGGGTTCTTGTCGTAGGCCTCCTTGATCTTGCCGAGGAACACGCTGCGGATGATGCATCCGCCGCGCCACATGAGCGCGATGCCGCCATAGTTGAGATTCCATCCGTAGGTCTTTGCAGCAGTGCGCATGAGGGTGTAGCCCTGTGCGTATGAGACGATCTTGGAGGCGTAGAGGGCTTTCCGGATCGCCTCGACGAAAGCGGCCTTGTCACCCTTGAACTCGGGGATCTTGCGTCCGTAGGCCTTGGCGGCGACGACACGGTCAGCCTTCATCGCAGAGAGACAGCGTGCGAACACGGCCTCTCCGATGAGCGTGAGCGGCACACCCTCGTCAAGGGCGGCGATGCCTGTCCACTTGCCGGTGCCCTTCTGTCCGGCGGTATCGAGAATGTTCTCGACGAGCGCGGAGCCGTCCACATCCTTGTACGCGAGAATGTCACGCGTGATTTCGATGAGATAGGAGTCGAGCTCGGTGGTGTTCCACTTCTTGAACACCTCGTGCATTTCATCGTCGCTCATTCCGAGCAGATCGCGCATGAGCTGATAGGATTCACAGATAAGCTGCATGTCACCATACTCGATGCCGTTGTGGACCATCTTGACGAAATGGCCGGCGCCGTTCTCGCCCACCCAGTCGCAGCAGGGCGCATCATTCTCGACTTTTGCGCAGATTGCCTGGAAGATCGGCTTTACGAAAGGCCATGCGGCGGGTGAGCCGCCGGGCATCATGCTCGGTCCCTTGAGCGCGCCCTCTTCACCGCCAGAGACGCCGGTGCCGACATACAGAAGCCCCTTCTCCTCTACATACTTCGTGCGACGGATGGTGTCCGGGAAGTGGGAGTTGCCGCCATCGATGAGGATGTCTCCAGGTTCGAGAAGAGGAATGAGCTGGTCGATCATCGCATCGACGGCGGCGCCCGCCTTGACCATCATGAACACCTTGCGCGGCTTGGCGAGGGAATCCACGAACTCCTGCATGGAGTGCGCGCCGATGATGTTCTTGCCCGCAGCGCGGCCGTTGACGAAAGCGTCCACCTTCTCGACAGTGCGGTTGAACACCGCCACCGTGAATCCCTTGGACTCCATGTTCATGATGAGGTTCTCGCCCATGACGGCGAGCCCGATAAGACCGATGTCTGCCTGCTTCATTGCTTTTCCTTGTTTAGGGTTAAATCCACTTTCCGTGGAAACGCGGCAATTGTACCATAAATCATCCTTCGACGCTAAACATTATGACATGAGAATTTGCTGTTTTGCGGTCGGTTTATTGCAAATGCCTTGTGCTATTGCCGAGCAGTACCATCGGAAGACCCATGATGTTCTCATAGCTGCCGGTGTAGGACTCGACGATCAGGTCGCCCGATTCGTCTATGTCATACGCGCCGGCACGGTCCGTGGGCCTGACGCTCTCGACATAGCGATCGATCAGATCCTCTGACAGCTTCCTGAATGTGACGCGGGATTCCACAACCTCCGTCTGCAACGCCCCGCCCGGAATACAGTACGCAACGCCAGTGAATACGCTGTGGGTCTGCCCGGACAGTTCCCGCAGAAACCCGCGCGCCTCATCCAGATTCCGCGGCTTGCCGTATATCCTGCCGTTGAACCAGACGATCGTATCCGCCGCGACGATCTCGGCATCTGGATGCGCTTCACGGCACGCCTTCAGTTTGCGGGCGGCGTTCACCAGCACCGTACGCTTCGGCGCACAAGGAATGGAAACCTCCTCGGCCTCCGTCGGTTCGACCGTGAAAATCCATCCGTGATCGGAAAGTATCTTCGCCCTTCTCGGCGATTTTGATGCCAATATCGTGTCCATCTTAAATCATAGCCCCTTATCTGGAAGTCCGAGGTCGGGCGATTTCAAGGTGCACTGAAAAACGCTCGGGTGCGGACGGCAGTTCGGAAAGCTTGCGCTTTATCGAAGCAAGCTTCGGTCGCATCGAAAAAAGCGCGGGGGCCGATCCGACTTCAAGGAAGAGTTTTCCCGGACTTTTCGGTGTGGCGCCAGACACCCATTTCCCGGGTCTGGCCGCGAGTTCCGGGAACAACCCCTTCCACCGCTGCACGATCTCGTCAAAGAATGGAGATCTGTCGCGCACCAGATCCTGCACGAGAGAATCCATGAAATCCCCTGCACGGGATGTCGGCGACCGGAGAGACGGCACATCGCCGTCAACGGGCAGAGAGAAATCAACCGCGCCCATCCGCATTTCACGGACGCGTGCAGCCCTCTCCCTTCTTCTCCTGTACGGGTCGAACATCTTTCCCTACTTGGAAATTGTTTTTACTTTCGGATTAACAGCAGTAGAAATCCTTTGTTCCGACGATTCGCATCGACTCATCCTCGGTCGAGAGCGTGTAGAGGCGGTATGCGAAGCCGCCCGGATTGACCTTGATGACGGCATGTCCCTCAGGCGCAATGTCGCGCATGAACGCCCTGTCGGCATAGGCACCCTTCTTGAACTCCGGGATGTATCCGTATGCAATGGTGCGGTCGCCAGGATATATGCTGCGGGAGGTCATACGCTCCAAAGTGACATCATTTATCTGATTCGGACTCCATGTGCTGGAGAGTATCAGTTTGGGCTTGATCGAACGCAGGAAGCCTTCGCGCATCGACGGAGGACACGCATGGTGGTTTGTCTTGCATGCGCAGACCGGACCGGTTACGGCTCCGACCGCTTCCTCGTAACTGAAAGACTTGCCGTCGGCATTGACGAGGTTGCCCTCAATATCGCCGCCGGTAAAATACGTAAAGTTGCCGTATCGGATACGGATGGCGGAGGAGAGCAGGTTCTCGCTTATCTTGTCAATGCCGGTCTTTTTGACATGCACGGCGGCAAGATCGCGAACTCCGTTCTCTCCGTCCCATACGGAACCGTTTGCGGCTAGGTTACGCACTTCAAACACGCGCTGATAGTATCCGCGTGGATCATGCTGCAGACATATCTGGTCCCTTGCGCCGACCTTGAAGGAGTTGAGTTTCATTCCATCCTTCTGCGCCTCGGGGAGCCACTTCTGCACCATGTCGAATCCAGCAGGATCTATCCCGATGCTGTAGAGACCCACATTCGGGTACTGATGATCATAAAAATTAAGGAATCTGAATGACTCGAGAATGTCCGGCAAACCTTCAACATGATCGGAATGCCAGTGCGAAAGCATGAGATAGTCTATCTCGCGCCGTGGTATGAGCCTTTCGATATACCGGCGGATCCACTCGCCAGACCGTCGCCTGTCAGATGGAGAGACTGGAATCGCCTCGGCATACCCTGCCTTGCGCGTCTCCACATAACCACAGTCAAGCAGCATCGTGGTTCCGTCGGGGAAAATGAAAAACGTGCTTTCAGCCTGGCCTGTGTGTATGAAATGGATATCCATTTCACCGAGCTTCCATCCGGGATAGCACTCTTCGCCGCAGAATGTCGAACATCCGCCAGCAGCACCCAAAAGCGTCGCAGCAGAACCTGCAAGAAAATCTCTTCTTTTTATGTTCATGGCAACCCCTTTAACGAAATGATGTGCAGAAACGCCCGGCACGCAACATGGATATCCGTCAAAATCACAGACGGGAGTCCAGTGCGGCCTTAAGTGCCTTTACCTCAGCCTTGAGTCTAGTTATCATCTTGGGTGCAAGCGTAATCGCAGCAAGATCCTTCATGCTCATGGCCGGAGCGCCGATAACATACTTGAGACTGCCGTCGAGCGATTGCGGAACACCTGCCTGAGGCCCGACCTGGACACCGTCTGCAATCTTGATATGGCCGGATATCCCTGCCTGTGCCCAAATGAGACACCCATAGCCGATTTCCGTGGAACCGGCGACCCCACACTGTGCAATGAGCCCCGAATACCCCTTCACCTTGACATTGTGTCCTATCTGAACCAAGTTGTCGATCTTCGTCATGGGGCCGATGTACGTACGCCCGATCCTGGCACGGTCAATTGTGGTATTGGAGCCGATTTCCACGCCATCACCGATCTCAACAATGCCGAGCTGAGGAATCTTCTCGATGTAGATGCTGCCATCCTCTCGACGACCGTTGTTGAAACCATAGCCGTCCCCTCCAATACGCACGCCACAGTGGAATATGCAGTCGTCGCCGACTTTCGTTCCTTCACGCAGCGTCACCTGGGGATATATGTGCGTACGGGCTCCGACGGAACATCCCTCGCCGATCCAGACCTGCGCCTCGATGACCGCGCCGTCACCTATGACGCACCCCTTTTCAACTATGGTGTACGCCCCGATGTGCACCCCCTCTCCAAGCCTGACGGATGGATCGACAATGGCCGTCGGGTGGACCCCGGGTGCACGAACAGGTTCCGGAGGCGCAAAAAGTTTCGCCGCCGCCATGCAGGCATGATTGGGATCCTCAACGCGAATGATTGAACACGGTGCGCCCTTGTCCCATGAGGGAGGAAGAAGTACCGCACTCGCCTTTGTCGCCTGAACGAGGGCCGTATGCTTGGTATCCTTGCAAAAGCTCAAGTCTCCGGTGCGAGCCTCTTCAAGGCCTCCGCATGCAACTATATCCACATCCGTGCCCTCAAGGACACCACCAAGTACCGTCGCCAGTTCCGATGCTTTCATTCTCATTCTCCATATAATGTCATTCAGATGTTCAGCGTTTCCTGCGGTAGCCATCGGCGTCTGCGGTCCAGGCGAAGAGGAACAGCCCCATGCCGACAATGGCGAAAACCGCAAATGAGCAGAGTGTTACCCCCCAACCATAGTGGGTCTTGATGAAGGCGACACCCAAACCGGAAACGAGCGTTGAAGCGTATCCCATGATTCCGGTGAAACCGTTCGCCATCGCGGCTGCCTCCTTTGTGGCCTGATTCGCCGCCACGATTCCGATAAGCGCCTGTGGACCATAGATGCAGAAGCCGGCCCCCATCAATAGGAGCGTCGCCTGCCACATGGGCGCACCGGAAGGCAGATACCAGAAACCAAACGAAAAGAATGCCGCGAAAAGCATGCAGAATGCGCACGTGCGCACTCCGCGCCCCTTGAACACCCTGTCCGTGACCCATCCGGCAAAGATAGTGCCGACAATCGCCGCCATTTCAAATGCAATGATCATCAGTCCACCCTTGGAGACCGGGATGCCCTTGTACTGCTTCAGGAAGGTCGGACCCCAGTCTAGAAAGCCAAAGCGCACGATGTACACAAAGAAATTCGCGATGGCAATGCACCAGATCACCTTGTTGCCGAATACGAGCCTCATGCGGTCGCGGGTCGTCAGCGAAGAGGCGTTCGCGTCACTCGTCGCATTTTCGATCTCAAGCTCTGGAAGACCCGCCTCACGCGGAGACTCCTTTACGCAAAAGAAGCAAAATACTGCAATCGCTCCAGCCAGAATGGCCGGCACCCAGAAACACCAGCGCCAACCCAAGCCAAACGCAAACAGAGCGGAGCAGAGACCAAGCGCCATGACCGCGCCGAAACTGTGAGATGTATTCCAGATCGACATCTTCGTCGCCAGTTCACGCGGATGGATCCAGTGCGTAAGCATCTTGGCGCAAGGGGGAAAGCCCATTCCCTGCGTCCATCCGTTCACCACCCAGAATACGGCAAACAGTATCGACAGGGTCGTGCACCCAAAGCAAAAATTCATCAATGCGGAGAGGAGCAGCCCCACGCCCATGAATATGCGTCCGTTCAGCCTGTCCGCCCAGAATCCGTTCACGAACCGGCTCAGCCCGTACACCACGCCATGCACGGTGAGCATAGTTCCGAGCGCATACATGGAAATCACCCCTTCCTCAAGCATGTAAGGCTGCGCCATGGAGAGGTTCTTGCGCGTAAGATAGAAGAACGCATAGGTGACCATGCTTCCGATTATGAAGTGCCACTGCGCAGACGCAAATTTCTTTCCGGCATCAGAGTCCATTACAGTACTGTTCCTTTCTGTTTACTTGCGAACGCCGGCGACACGGCGCTGCCTGCGGTTCGAAACAAACCTTGACGCGGCAACCAGCACACACGTGAACACCAGCATTAGAGTCGAAAGAGAATTGATTACAGGCATCTGGCGAGAGTGTTTTATCATAGAATATATCTTCAAGGGCAGCGTATCCGCACCAGGCCCCGTAACAAAAAACGTGATGACAAAATCGTCTATGGATAGCGTGAACGCGAGAAGACCGCCGGCTATGATCCCGGGCAGGAGTATCGGAAGCGTCACCTTGAAGAAGGCGTACCAGGGGGACGCACCAAGATCGTACGCCGCCTCGATCACGCGGTCATCAAAGTCCTGAAGACGGGCCAGCACCGTCATAGTCACATATGAAACGCAGAACGTTACATGCGCGACGAATATCGTGAACATCCCGCAGCCAATGCCAATGGCCGTGAACATCATGAGCAGCGAAATGCCCATCAGGATCTCCGGCATCACCAACGGAGTGTATATGAGCCCATAGTGGGCGGTCTGGAGCCGCCCCTTCCACCTGTGGAGCGCAATCGCCGCCGTCGTGCCGAGGACGCACGACGCGACTGTCGCAGTGGCGGCGATTATCAGAGACCTTTCAAACGCCATCCATATTTCACGGTTCGACGGCGAAAAGAGCGCCGCATACCACTTGAACGTGAATCCGCCCCATTCGCCGCCATACTTGGACATGTTGAACGAGTTTGCAATGAGCACTGCAACCGGCAGATATAGAAACACCAGCACGAGGGTAAGCACTATTGCGCAGAATTTGCTGTGCTTCACGCTGCACCTCCCCTGAGCTTACGCTCTGTCGCGGCGGCGAGACGCTTCTCTTCCCGGTCGTCCTGGCGCTTCATCCACCATGCCACGCATGCAAGCGGCACAAGCACCGAAAAACCGGTGATCGTAGCCAGTGCCGAGGCGTGCGGAAGGTTGCGGTCGGGGAAAGTGCGCTGATATATCTTGTTGCCTATCAGTTCGGAATTCTGTCCGCCGACAAGATCCGGAATCACATATGAACCGATCGCAGGAATGAACACCATCAGTATCGCCGATATGACGCCGCGCTTAACTCCAGGAAGGAATATCTTGCGGAACGCAAAGAAACTGCGCGCCCCCAGATCGCGAGCAGCCTCAAGAAGCGAGAAATCGAACTTCTCCGCCGCCGTGTATATCGGCATTATCGCAAACGGCAGGAAGGAGTAGACCGACACCACAAGAATGGCCCCTGAGTTGTAATTGAGTATCGCGTCAGCAGGCACCACGCCCACGGCTACCAGAAACCTCTGCAGAAACCCTTCGGGGCTCAGAAGCGTACGCCAGGCGAACACGCGCACAATGAAGCTCGTCCAGAACGGCAACATTATCAACCCTGCGATCACGGCACGCCACTTGACCGTCATGCGGGCAATCGCATATGCGCAAGGCAGCGACAGCAGAATGCAGATGAGCGTCGTGACCGCGGATATCCATATCGTACGCCAGACTATCGACGGATAATTCGGGTTCGATATGGAACGCCACGTTTCCATCGTAACGCCAGACGCAATGCCTCCATCGGCGCTAGGGGCATGAAAGGCAATGCCGAACACAATGAGCGTCGGAATTACAAAAAAGACCGTCAGCCACACAAACGATGGCACGGTGGTCAGAACCTCGGTCCAATTTCTTTTCTTCGTCTCTTTCAAAACGGGCGAAGTATATCACATCACACCGTCAAGTAAAAGCGAAAATGCGACAGCGAAAAAATGCTACGTTACAGAAAAAAGACCTGTTCATGGATACGATTCCGGTCTACCGCCAATCCATGCGCATGCACCGATACAGGCCCCACACCTCCCAAGTGCTAATGCCCACGTGGCATACGCGATTTAGCCATCAGAGTCAAGAGCACGACTATAAGTAACGTCGCCGCAACAGCAGCCGGATGAAGCGTTACGACGGCTAATGTGGCGCAGACTGCGAGAAGCGCATATATGCATCGCGGCAAGTGCATTCTGGAAGAAGAAAAGACACGGAACCTGTTGCCGTCTATCGGATCAATCAGAAGGACAACCGGACAATGCCCAAATTCCAATGGAACAGGATGCTCCGGAAGCCATCTACGGCGAATGTCGAACTTTCGCGCATTGCCGTCCACTGAGATGACTGGATCTCCGTCCTTGGGATCAAAATCCAAAGTTACTGGAACAGTCGACTCGACGGAAAGCCGCATCTTCTGCGGATGACCGTCGAGTCTTCGCGCAAGTTCAATAAAATATCCCGCGATTTCATCGGGACTGGCGTTCTCCTCCCTGATCCAAATATGGACGGGCAGACGCATCAGCAGTTCTCCAGCGCGCTCAGCGGCGCTTTTCCTTCATCTCGTGGTAGTCGGAGAAACCTCCTTCAAACCATGTCGTCCGGCCCCTTCCCTCGAACGCAAGTATATGCGTGGCGATACGGTCCAGAAACCAGCGGTCGTGCGACACGACCATCACACAGCCGCCAAATTCCTGAAGTCCTTCCTCCAGTGAACGCAGCGTTGCGACGTCGAGATCGTTGGTGGGTTCATCGAGAAGAAGCAGATTGCCACCGCTCGTGAGAAGCTTTGCGAGATGCACACGGTTGCGTTCGCCGCCGGAAAGAACGCCCACCTTCTTCTGCTGCTCTGGGCCGCGGAAGTTGAAGCGTGAACAGTATGCGCGTCCATTCATCATGGTTTCGCCCGCCAAACGAACAAATTCGCCGCCGCCGGTGATCTCCTCATACACGGTACGATTAGGATTAAGTTCACCGCGAAGCTGGTCCACATATGAGAGCTTTACCGTGTCACCGATGCGCAGTGTACCGGAAAGCGGCTGGAGTTCACCGGTCAGCATCTTGAACAGTGTGGTCTTGCCGGCACCGTTAGCACCAATGACGCCCACGATTCCGCCACGCGGAAGATCAAACGAGAGATCATCGTAGAGGATTCTGTCGCCGAATCCCATCTTCACATGTTCGGCCTTCACCACCAGGTCGCCGAGACGCGGCCCCGGCGGGATGCGTATGACCAGATCGTCCTCACGTGCGCTGACCTGCTGTTTCTGCAGTTCCTCGTAGCGCTTGACACGGGCCTGGGCCTTGGAGTGGCGTCCGGACGGATTGGTTTGAATCCACTTTAGTTCGTTCTCAAGAAGCTTGCGGCGACTGTTCTCTGCCTTCGCCTCGCGCTCGAGCATGGCCTGCTTCTGCTTGAGCCACTCTTCGTAGTTCCCCTTGTACGGATAGCAGATGCCATGGTCGAGCTCAAGAATCCAATCGGTTACATCCGAAAGGAAGTAGCGATCGTGAGTGACGACAATGAGCGTTCCCTTGAACTCCTTGAGGTAGGCCTCTAAACGAAACGTCGTTTCTGCGTCAAGGTGGTTGGTGGGTTCATCGAGAAGGAGAACATCAGGATTGGTGAGCAGGAGCCGGCATATCGCCACGCGGCGGCGCTCGCCTCCGGAGAGAACGTTCACCGGTGTGTCGCCTTGGGGACATCCCATATCCGCCATCGCCCGGTCAACGAGGTTATCTATGTTCCAGTAGTCCTTGGCGTCAATGATCTCCTGAAGTCGTTCCATTTCGGCAGCCGCCTTGGGATCGTCAAGTTCGCAGCAGAGGTCCTCGTAGCGCTCAATCATCGCCTTCGCGTCCGCAACACCTTCTGCCACGACCTCGGCTACGGTTTTTGTCTCATCAAGTTCCGGCTCCTGCGGAAGATATCCAACCTTGGTACCTTTCGCAACCTGCACCGTACCCATAAGCTCGGTGTCGATTCCTGCAAGAATCTTGAGAAGAGTGGATTTTCCAGCTCCATTGCCGCCAATTACGCCGATGTGCGCACCGTAGAAAAAACTGAGATTGACATCCTGCAGGATGGTTTTCGTACCCGCCTGCTTTGTTACATCTATGAGACTGAACTGATATTCACCCGCCATGTCATTCCTTCTTTTGTCGTTCGTTTATTTGCGGAGAATTGTACCACACTTTACGGATAAATGCTGACGAAAGCGACCGTACGAATATGAAAGGAGGAACAAGGGAAAACCGAATTAGACAGTGGGATGCTCACGTGGAACCACGAAGAGCGCTGAGATTTAGAGGGTATAGTCTGACAACAAACCTATATACACATGAAGATGACATCCACGAAACTACTTTTTTTTTTCATACAAATCTGCATACGACGCAATTTCAAGAACAAATCACCGCTTATTCAAAACCACAAGCTGAAACACTACCCCTGATTTTTGAGTTCGTCGCCAGCTGAAATAAAATCGCAGACAGGAATGCAGCGCGGATTCTCTTCCCCGATGATCAGATTCCACGCCCCCCACACTCCAGGAGCCGATATCGGCTCCAACCGGAGTTTGGGATCGCTTCCATAAATGCTCTTCTGCGAAATCAACTCCGGCTCTGGAGTACCGACAACATCGGCTTTTACAAGAACCAACGGACCTCGCAATATCTCCACACCCGACGATTTGAGCATAAGTTGATTCAATATGACCATCTCCTGATCCATAGAGCGTGCAACAGCGTCAAGAACCCGTTTCTCTGCGACAATCCTCTCTGTACAACCGATGAGTATATGCATTAAGCTCCGATTCTTCAACAATCTCCCTTGTATAACCAAAGAAAACAGGCACTACTATTAAGCTCCGATTCTTCGGCAATCTTCCCTGTATGACCGACGAAAATGGGCATTCACTTATGCGTCAACTGCCGACTCGTCGATAATCGCCCTTGTATGACCGATGGGGGATGGTGTCTTCGGATATCCTGAGCGCAAGCACAGAG
>SUVZ01000072.1 GCA_015061765.1 Lentisphaerota bacterium | reverse complement strand
CCTATACTTTCAGCCTTCCGCAAAGTCATCGGCGCCCGGAAAACTATATGGCGTCCAGGAGATTGCCGCCGTAAACGGCTGGCACGTGCAAACCATCGAAGGCCCCATTTCCCGGAAACTCCGCTATCTGCTGAAATTCGTCAATGACGATGACCATGCGACGTTCCTTGCTCTTGAGATAGGCAAACACTTCGTCAAGCGTAGCTGCGGCGACTGAAGGAGCGACGTCGAAGGAAAAGCGCGGTGTCCCGTCTTCCTGCGGTGTGATCGTCGGACGGCAGCTCTTGAAGAATCGGGCAACGGCGGACAACATCTTCTCCACGGGAGAATCCAGCGCCCCTGTCACTGCGGACGCAAATGCCGCTGCAAACGTGGCGAGGTCTTCGATGGAGAATATGTCGAGGTAGATGCCTGTGAATTCCGCCGGCATCTTGGCCAAAGCATTCTTTATGAGTCCGGTCTTACCGTAACGTCTGGGTGCTACGAGCGTGAAATTGCGGTCATTCTCGAACGCCGCTATCATTTTCGCCGTCTCGCGACAACGATCGCAGAAGTACTCCTCCCCAGCATAGCCGACAGTCAGAAATGGGTTTTCAGTTTCATGTGCATGTCATATCATAAACCGACATTTCATGGCGAAAATTTCGTGACGAATTTTTCGCCATGAAATTTTAGTTATGACATATCGGAAAGGGTAGCGCCCCCGCGGACCGTGATTCGCCGCCTTACTCGTACAACGGGCGGCTCGCCCGTTGCCTTTTCGGGGAACCCTTCAAAAGTGAGAGAAAGCGTTTAATTAATCAAATATTAAACACTTCTTTTTAATTTATATTACTCGTTCGAAGGGTGTGTCCCCTGATTTCCAGCGCAATTGTAATGTTTTTGATTTGTCAGGATAAAGATTGAGCATCAGCGAAGGGACGCGGCAATAAAAACGTCCGGAAATGGCAGCACTCGGCGTCGCCGTATGGGCAATGAAGATATACCCCCTCCCATATTTCCTACTCCCCCTCGTCAAACCGTATCCTCTTCTACACTTTCTGCACTTCTACACGGCTCTTATACCATGAATCCGTGCACTTCTCATGGATGAATCCGATCCCAATGAGACTGAGAATACGTGAGAATATGGTTCGGACTAATTCTCAGCCAAATGACTATCAAGCAACGATGCAGATGCACAAAACCTTGCGCCGATGGGGTGGACTAAGCTGAAACAGGGATAAGTTTAAAAATCAGCAAATAGAAACCGTCAATCAAACCCTTTCCAGACCAGATCCGAATTATTCAAATTATTTGACCCTCAATTCACCGCTAACTGCATTCGGCAGTATTCGCAACTTGCATGCTTGAGGCAAGATGTGCGGGACGCATAGGACACTGTTATCCGAAACTTGCCGTGAGCGATCCGCCTCCGCCCGGGAGGGGCAACCCTTGAAGCCCCCCTTAACTTCTCTATCGTATTGAGCGGACTTGCACTCCAGATAACTTTACGCGTGACCATGGTCCGCCATAAGTAAATGAAACTGTCACTGGCAAAATTCCAGCGTCCTTTTTGGTCAAGGTGAGGCGGTACGTCGTGCGTCCGACCGTTCCTTCCATTGTGTTTATCCTTTCTGCGACCAAAGGGCGAAATGTTCTGGAATCAACGAGTTCTATCCTCCAACATCCCCCTTTACTACGTTGATCCTCCAAGGTCAACAGCACCGAATATTTCTGTCCGGGAAGATCTGTTGCAGGGAATACATGAACAGGCAGATCGACACGAAACACCCTGCCTGTAACACAAAGCCAACCATCTTTATCAAGAGTGACCGGCTGTTCTCTTCCCTTCCTACTCCCATATCGGACTGAAAGATCTTGAAAAGCATCTTCCGTTTGCCACAGCAACCGGCCAGGGGAACACCACCGGGGCATTCTTGTATCAACCTTAAGTTCATCACTGCGGTTACCGAAGAAACCTTCTGCCCATGCTGACACGGAAAGTTTCGAGCCGGGACTGAAATAGTCTGTGGAAAACGAGAATTCACACCGGTTGACATTATTTGAAACTCTCCAAAACTCCCCTGCATCTGAAGCCATCGTAACAGTTTGCCCGTTTGAATCAGAAATCTTCACTATGTTCCGGTATATTCCAATCCTATGATTCGCCGGAGGAAAAGCGACTTTGAGCATTTCTCGGGTCCAATCCGTTTCCAACTGCGCCCCATCTCGCCATTGAGGGATAGGTGAATGTGCCTGACGGACATCTTTCCGATACGGTGCGTCTTTCACATAAAACGGCAATGGCACCCGCCATGGGTTCTCCTTGTTGTGTTCAAGGCCGGTCATTACCGAATAACGATGGAACACAAGAGAATCCGAATTCACATCCATCACGATGACACCGTCATCATGCTTCATGCGCAATTTGTAATCAATATTCGCGACGGGGCCAAGCCATTTATAAAGACACCCTCCGTTTATGGCGGTAAAACCTTCCTGCCAAATCATAAGTTCATTGCGCACACTTCCGTGCGTATGTCCACTCAATAAAACCACCCTAGGGTATCTATCGCATATCCGTCTGATAGCCCAATTGCCCCATCCGGCCGAAGACTCTGTTGTTGACATGGCCGGTTCATGATAAAGCAGGAACACCGGTTTGTCAGGATACCTGTCAATAGCGCCCTTCAGAAGTTTTTCCGCACGTTTAACATCCATGTATTCCTGGACTATCACAAAAGGATATCCCTTGAACTCAACGACATCATAGAGGCCATGTGAAGCTTTGAGCGCCTTTCTCATTATTTCCCATACCGCCGTCTCTCTGTCAGCATCCTCTTTCCGGCATCTATAGCGGTTGCGGTCATGTCCTCCAAATGCATAAAGAGTGAGAGGCATATTTCCAGCAAACGCATCTTCCACTGCTCTGCGATAATGAACAAATCCCTTCGGCGCATAAAAATCAGCCAAATCGCCAAGATGGCAGATGACATCAACATTCTCTCTGCTGAACAGCACCATCGCTTTCTGCACCAGTCCCAGACTTGCCGGGTCATTTGTTATATGAGTATCAGACAAGATACCGACACGGAAGCGAGGTCTGCCACTCTCAAGTTCCGCATCAATCATATTGAGCCAGATGTCGGATCTCAACATCTTGTCGTCATGGCTGATATCGGAACGGAAATCAATCTCTTTGGCAAACGGAGACTCTTCAGCCTTTCTGTAATCGTCTATACATCTCTTTCGCGCTCGGCGCAATAGTTCGCAGGCCTCTTCACGGAGTCCCTTCGATTTAAGCTCTTTTGCCTCACGCAGCGCAAGCCTCACACGGGCGCAGGCGGTCCAAAGCGGGGCTCTTTTCGCAAAATAGGCGAAATAGCGCCTCCGCACCGGATCCTTCAGATCCATTGCAGTTGGCACAGCCTCGGCAACAGCATTCTCGCAGCATTCTGCAGCTGTCAGCTGGCTTCGCAAGAAAGACGCATCATCAACCGCCAGAAGAGATTCTCTGGCAAATTTGCGTCCATGCTTCGATGATGGATCATAATCCGGATTTGCGAACCTGCGCCGCCAATGACGAACGGTCGATTCTGGATCCTCAATATAACGTGGCATAACGCCAGACGAAAGAATCCGAACCATATATGGCGCAAACCTATCTCCCCAGAACGTACGACAGATTCTCACCAGTGAATTCGTGATTACCATATCCGGCCCGGTCTGATCTGTCAGAGGATTGTAATACACGCCACCGTCATATATTTCCTTCCCCGGCGCATTCGCGTCCCATGCGTATTCCGCAGCCAAAAAACAGGCTTCCGGAAGATTTTGATCCCCACCAGCCGGAGTCGACCGTTCAACATTATCTCCGTTTAGCGTACCAATCTTTCTGTGACAAGTGGAAAACACGCCCGCATTCTGCGGATATGGATCGCTGATATGGATCGGACGACTCGGCACATAAGTACGGTATTCCCTTAACTGCGCCGGAGTCGCAGCCCATGAACTGAACCAAAAATCCTTGTCCTCTATGGCTTTGTCCAGCAATCGCCAATATTCAGTGACATTCTGTTTCCATAGTTGTGATCGTTCTTCAAAAGGGCGCTTCAACCAAGAAATCCAATATGGATAGATGCACGATCCGAGAGACACTTTCGGCAGACGACGTTTAAACACATCACCCCATATGTTTATTATGTTCGCCGTTGCCGCCCAGCGCTCATCATCCTTCCACCGTCTTCTGCATGCCTCACAGCGTCTGCTCCAGTTTTCCGGGTCCTCAACGCCGCCATCGTCCGCGGGATGCATCGTTACGAGTGCATCCCGCGCCCCTATCCGAACAAGGAAATCCGCGTAACGTTCCGCCGAAGCTCGAATGGCAGCATCGTCACTCCAACAATGATAATGGTCATAACTTGCCCTATGCCCGACAACGCATCTCCAGTTCTTAAGAGACACGCTCTTTGGATGAACGTCCCTGTCCCAGATTGCCATCGTCGAATATAGATGAAGGCGTATGCCGCGTTCGCGCATATACGCCAGAAACGCCCGCCACTCCTTAAGTTCCTCCTCCGTGGTATTGGCTCGCACCCGAAATAGATCACCGGCAAGATTCACCTTATGCCTTACCAACTCATCCACAGCTCTCCGCATTGCCTCAAACCTTCCGGGAAGGTCTTTTCCCGCTCCGAAAAACCACAATCCGCGACCTATTGACACCTCTCCATGATATCGGAAATCCGGCCAATCGCGGATCGTGCATGCGAGAACTGAATCTGACTGCGCCAGCTGCCTGAATGTAACGCATCCGTAAAGGGCTCCGATGGGATCCCTCCCTACAATTGCAACGCTTTTCTCGGTAACGGCGATTGCGTAACCTTGCTCACGTTCAGGAACCTTCAGGCCAAATCGGTTCACAAGCGACTTGCCGAATGTGGATCCCTCGACCGCAATCATGATTCCGCATTCTGGAAGCGCACCATTCCATACCCTACGATCCGAAAGTCCCGGTATCTCATAAGCACCTATACGACACTGCGCATTGTCATCGAAAACAGCGACTTTTCCAGCAACAGCATAGCGTCCCTCCCCTGCCACATATTCTTTAACCCCAGGTTGCAGACACGGCACAGATGCATTTACAGACAAAACGCAAAAAGCAAATGCGAAGCCGATGAAACGATTCATGAATCATTCTCCGCTGGGTTTGTTGGGATGATCACCCTCAAAAAATGAAAGTCTCACCCCTATATACGGCCGCTTAGATGTTGCCCCGTGGATATTCGCCGAGTTTTCCTTTTGGGGCCACAAGCATGCATCTCTATCCCATGAATTGCCGAAAAGTCCGAATGCATTCGAACCTGCAGATGTCGAACTGATGGGATCGGTCGAATCAGATGAAAAATGATAACCGTAATCACGTGTACATTCCAATACATTCCCTATCATGTCGTATAGACCAAAGGCGTTCGGTCTGTAAAGCCCCACTTCCACAGTTCCATTCGTTATTGCAGATCCGTCATCCGCGGCATCTATCCCCCCTGTTCCGGCAAATCTGCCGAGCGCCGCAATCCTGTCGCCCTTATCGAAATCATCAGGCACCGAGTCGATGCCGTCATAATAGTAAGTTGTGGATTCCGCTCTCATCGCACGATACCACATCGCTTGCGTCGGCAAGTCAAAACAATATGTGCCCGCAGCTGAAAAAAGTTCTTTAAGCGCTTTCATAGTGCCAGTGCTTGCATCCCAACTTCTGTCGCCGCCATATATTCCATAAAGTGTGGTTATGTTCTGAACGGGCTTGGCATCTCCCACATTGCAAGCAAGCTCATCTGGATCATAGTGACTTGCGGAAACACCTGCTGAAAAATACCCGTACTGCCTCTGCGTAAGTTCAAACACTCCGATATAAAACGGCTTGGACACTGAAATGGTATATTTGACGGTATTATTCCAATCGCCTCTCTTTGGATATTCAAAAGCCCCCGCGGGGATTTTTCGCATGACAAGCTTTGTCGTCTTGGCTCCGGGGTAATTGGTGACGCCCGTCCATATCAGCACATCGGAAAGCGGCGTGGAGTATCCCTCCCCTATTTTTGAATAATCCGTCTCAACCGGACCGTAATCACCGTTGAGAAGATCTCCGCGAGTAACATCTGTCACAGACCTGTTCTGGAGATCAAATATCTTGTAGATGACTTCTTTGCTTCTCTCTGTCGCAGGTACCGCCGACAACCCAAACTTGACGTTTTTTAAGCTGACACCAGGATTATTTTCTGCGATATCCCTTGCGTTTATGGTCAGTGTATAAATTCCGTCCTTATCTATTAAGCGGCATTTGCCGCGGATATGATTGTCTGATAAATTCAGACGTTTCTCTCCAGACTCCGCCGAAAGCTCGACATCAGCCGAACTGTCTACCCCAGTCAACAGATATTCTATTTTAACATCATCGAACCATGGCCATTGCTGACGTACAACCATTCGCTCGACAACGGCACCAAAAGATTCCAATAACATGGCGACCAAGACAATACACAGCATGAATTTCTTCATCTTAATACCTCACATTCACTACTCTATACTGAATTAAAGAAGTTACGTTATTCTTCATTTGTCTTATTTGGATGTTCATCCTCGAAAAATGAAAGCCTCACGCCTATATAACTGCGTTTCGAAGTACCGGCATGTATGTTCATATTGAACGACTCCTGCGGCCATAGACACGCATTGCGATCCCAGGCATTGCCATAAATCCCAAATGCATTTGAACTTGCAGACGTCGAACTGATGGGATCGGTTGAATCAGATGAAAAGTGATGACCGTAATCACGCGTACACTCCATTACATTCCCAATCATATCGTATAACCCAAACGCATTCGGTCTATAGCTGCCAACGGAGGCTGTTCCGTTGGTTACAACAACACCATTTCTATCAACGCCTATACCTCCTGTACCCGCAAAGCGTCCAAGACGTGCAATCCGCTCATCCGCATCAAAATTGGACGGGGCACCTTCAATTCCATCATAGTAGTAGGTGGTCGATTCCGCTCGCATTGCCCGATACCACATTGCCCGGGTAGGCAAATCGAAATAATATGTACCGGAATCCGAAAAAAGATCCTTAAGTATCTTCATTGCACCTGTGCTTGAATCCCATGTACGTACATCATCATATATCACCTTTTTTACGGTGAAATTCTGCAACGGCTTGTCATCGGCAACATTACATGCCAACTCGGCAGGATTCATATATGACAGCGAATTGTTATTTGTATTGCAGAAAAACTCATACTGCCCCTGCGTAAGTTCAAACACACCAATGTAGTACGGTTTTGACACCGTTATCGAGTATTCCGCATTCCCCCAGATACCATTTTGGGGATACCGGAATCCGCCTGCGGGGATCTTACGCATGACAAGCTTTGTCGTCTTGGCTCCGGGGTAATTGGTGACGCCCGTCCATATCAGCACATCAGAAAGCGGAGTGGAGTATCCCTCCCCCATTTTTGAATAATCCGTCTCAACCGGACCGTAATCGCCATTGAGAAGCTCTCCTCTGGTGACATCTGTCACAGACCTGTTCTGAAGATCAAATATCTTGTAAAGGACTTCCCCGCTCTTGCTGGACGCCCTGGAAAGTGTGACGTCAATCTTGAGGCCGGAAAGATAGCCTGTCCCACAGCCGAATGCCTCTATCGGATCTATGAAGCACCGATAGGCTCCATCTTTGGCAACCATATACCGTTTTCCGGAAACCGCCGAGTCCGGAACCTGCAGCCGCCCATCTTTACCAATTGCCGAAATTGAAACATCCATCGGTTCTGTCACACCAGACACAACATAGTCAACCAAAATATCTGATGACCATGGCCAATCCTGACGTATCTTAACCGCAGCGACGGTTGCATCGGCAAAAACCGTTCCGGCAAGCACCGATATCAATGCACAGATGGATCTTTTCACAATTTCGCCCTTTCTCTTTATCGGATGCAGTAGATTAAACCGCTAATCAATGACGGAATCAGTCTTGCGTTGCAATCTCCATCGATTGAAGAGAGTTCAAGCTCCTGCGCTGCACTTGATCGCTCGAACTTCCATGCAAACCAACCGGCAAGACCATCAAGTGTGTATGTATCAGAATCGATTGTCAGCGACTTGGCGCCAAATGGTATCTGAAAGACTGCACGGCATCCTGTAAGGCCCCAACGTGAATCACTGTTTCTCAACAGTTTTGCCGTCGCTGAATCAGTTCCGCAACTGGCCACATGTCCAACGGTGGCGGTACGCACAAATGTCGGACCACCGTCTTTGAAATATGTAAGCGTTAAATCGTACACATTTTCCGAGTTCTCCGTCGCAGGAGGGAAAGCAACGATAAAATTGGATGACCCATCATAGACTAACGTCTTGCTGAAATTGATGCCGGAAACGGAGAGCTTTGCATCATCCGCATTATATGCACCAAGATCAATGGGCAGAATCAATGTATCCGATGACATTGTTCTATACAAGACACTACGATCGGTGTCAGTGAACACATCGATAACATTAGACTCGGTTGCTCCAGCTGTTACTGCTGCGAACAGAATGGAAACTGAAATTTTAAGACATTCACTTTTCATCGCATCTTCTCCCTTGTCTATCAAAATCCGCCTTGTTCGACCTATTCGTAGACGGTGGCTTTGCCTTCCTTCACGGAAAACATTTTTTTGACAGTCTCCGTCTCTCCGCTGTCACCTGTGGCAGAAAGTACCGCTTTTGCAAGTTCTGTATCGACCAAATACCTGCGCATATTCACCGGCAGCGGTTTTCCTCCGTGCGAAGTGATCTCAACCCTGCAGTCTCGAGGCGCAATAGGCTTTTCCAAAAGCCTGATGCGGCGGCAGCCGATTGATTCACCTGAGAAAATCTCCTTGCCGTCTGCAACAATCCTCCAACCGTCGACCTGTTCACCGTTGGAGAGGTCTTCTCGCATTTCCACCATGTTGAACGGCTTGCCGTCCTCCTTCACCTCATTGACGAAAAGCGCTCTGCACATTTCGCCGAACCTCTTGAGCTCCCGGACATCATCTTCAACAAGAACACCGGCCTTGTTCGGAGCGATTCCAATGTTCATGATTCCGCCGTTTCCGACCGTTCCAATATAGCGTTGCGTCAGATAGGCTGCCCTTTTGGTCGTGCCATTTTCCCGTTCGTGGTAGAACCATCCCTTCCTGAGCGGAAAATCCGCTTCACACATCCTAAAATAGGTGCCGCTTGGCATCCCGGTGTTTATGCGCTTCTCATATTCGGGATTCCCATACCTGCGGTTTGCGAAACCACCGGTAGTAACAATCGTCGCCCTTGAATTGGCATCAAGGACACCTCTTTCATTACCTGGCCAACGGAAATCCGAACCGTCGTTTTCACCGGCGAATATCGTCACACCAGGTTGGAACCTGCGCACAAAGCGGAACACTTCATCCAGACGGTAGTATTTTCCCGCTACGCCTATTTTGCGGCGTTCGTTCGCGCCTCCATACCAACCGTCTCCGCCGTTCGCGCCATCAAACCACATCTCAAACACTTCACCATATCCGCCACCAAGCAGTTCCTTGATCTGCGCGTGGAAAATCTCGACATATTTTTCCGTGGCATAGTGTGCACTGTTGCGGTCCCAGGGCGAAACGTAAACTCCGAATCTCAGTCCTGCACGACGGCACGCCTGTTCCATTTCCTTCACGTAGTTTCCCTTGCCGCCGCGAAACGGAGACTTGACGATGTTGTGGGATGTTGTCTCGGTAGGCCATAGACAGAACCCGTCATGATGTTTGGCTACGACAACCAGCCCCTTCAGTCCGCCTGCCTTGCATGCATTCACAATCTGATCCGCATCGAATGCGGACGGATTCAGCATCTGCGGATCTTCATCGCCGTATCCCCATTCGCGGTCGGTGTAGGTGTTAAGCCCCCAATGGACGATACCGATTACATCCACACCCTCCGCCAACCGTGCGCGAAGCGCTTCGCCCGGCACCGGACGGCCGCCACCGTGTGCGCACGCAATTGAAGCGGCGGTGAAAGCGAATGCTGCAATTGAACTCAGATTCATTTTCAATATGGATACCTTTATCATTTTTTATTTCTGTTGGTTTTGTTTCTTGAAGTCGATTCTCTCACTATCAACCGCGAGGGAAGGAAAATGTCGCAGGGCGGCAGATCGGGACTGGCGATGCGGGCCATGAGGCGATCGAATGCCGCCCGTGCCATCTGCACACGGTTCTGATGCACCGTCGTCAGTTTTGGCGTCATGAGCGACGCGATGGGAAGATCGGCGAATCCCGTCAGCATCACATCCTGCGGCACCCAAAGACCCGCCGCTTCAAGGGTCTGCTTGAACACCGCCGCGATCAAATCGTTGCTGCAGATGAACGCGTCCGGACGCGACTTCTGGCGCCTGAGATAGCGTTTGAGCGATTTGAGGTCGTCCGCCTCGGCATGAAGCGCACTGCCTCCCTTCGGCATCTGCATCCCCGCAAGCTTCAACGCCGACTCCGCTCCGGCAAGACGGTTCGCGAATGTGGTCGGAAACAGTTTGCCGACAAGAAAGTGTATGTTCTTCGCACCTACGGAAAGCAGATGCTTGGCTATTCTCGCGCCCGCCTCCAAGTCGTTCACTCCGACCACATCGTAGCGGCTCCGCTCCGGGAACGGCACGATGTCGCAGTCAAGAAGGACAACGGGGATTTTCTTCCTGTCGAACATTTCCAGCACGACCGGATTTATCTCGTCGCCGAGCTTACCTGCCATAGGTTCATAGATGACGCCCTGAAAATCGCCGTTGACGAATTCCTCGGCCAAGGCCTTCACCTGGGCCTTCCGGTCCTCGCGTATCTCACTCCACACCTCGCCGAATCGAAGTTCGTAGTTTGACTCATGCGCAAGACGGTTTATCTCGCTCACGATAGGCTTGAAGAAGTCCGTGACCGCTATGCCAGGAACAATTAGGCCTATCTTACGGAAACAGGCATTCTTTCTCACAAACGTTCCACAGCCGCGTTTGGATATCACCAGCCCCAGACGCTCAAGTTCCTTCAGTACAGCAACGGCAGTGGCACGGGCGACCCCAAATTTCCGCATCAGGACAGAAGAACTCGGCAACGGCACATTGGTGCCATAGCGACCGGCGATAACGTCGGCTTTCAACTGTTCTACAATGTCTTTTACTTTGCCTTGGCGCATGGATTCCTCCAACTGCCGCCAATTGTAGCATTAAGTTCGATACCCCGTACCGGTTATCTAGATAACTTTTTTCGGAATTTTCATGGTGTTCTTTTATTCTTATCGTGGTACAATTGCCGTTAATGGATGTGATTCTATACTTTCAGCCTTCGGCAAAGTCATCGGCGCCCGGAAAACTATATGGCGTCCAGGAGATTGCCGCCGTAAACGGCTGGCACGTGCAAACCATCGAAGGCCCCATTTCCCGGGAACGGATAGCGGAACTCAGAAAGTTCTGGCATCCTGTCGGAGCGATTGCCGAATGCGGAAGCGAAAGCGCCAGCATCGACACAGCCATTTTCGGAAACCTGCCCGTTGTGTTCTACGCGCACAACCCAAAGTCGCTCCCTTCTTCGGCACTTTCAGTGTCGCACAACTCGGCCGAAACCGCCCGCGCCGCAGCCAAGGAGCTGATGACCACAGGTTTTGAAAGTTTCGCCTTCATCCCGTTCGAACGAAAGACCTACTGGAGCGAAGAGCGCAAGACGGCATTCACGTCCGCCATACGGCTGAACGGAAAGAAATGCAAAGTATTCACCACCGGATCAAAACAACTGAACCTTACGGAACGCCAGATTGAACTGCGCAGGTTTCTGTCTTCGCTTGAGCTGCCATGCGCAGTGTTTGCGGCGAACGACGTGACGGCGGCAGACGTGGTGACCGCGGCCCGCTTCGAAAACATCGCCATCCCCAAGGATCTTGCCATCATCGGCGTGGACAACTATGAGCACATCTGCGAACACACATCGCCGCCGCTCAGTTCAATCGAACCCGATTTCAAGCTCGGCGGACGCATTGCGGCTTCCATGCTTCTTGCCGCAATGAGGGATGGCGGCAGATTCAGCGGCGAGCGCCACCGCTCGTTCGGTCCGCTCCGCATCGTGCGCAGGGCGACGACGCGGCTGCTTTCGGCTTACGACAGGCACGTCAGCAATGCGCTCGAACTCATACGCAACGAGGCGTGCACAGGGCTTACAGCCCAAAAGGTGGCGGAACTCTTCCCCTACTCCAGGCGGCTTGCCGACATCAGATTCCGTCAGGCCACAGGACATTCTATCCTGGAGGAGATACATCGCATCCAGCTTGAACGCGCAAAGCAAATCCTTACGGAATCGGGTCGGCAGATCAAGTCGATATCCGACTTCTGCGGCTTCCGGAACCCTAATTCCCTGCGGAAATTCTTCAAGCGCGAAACCGGGATGACTCTCAGCGAATGGAAGAACGGCCACCGCCAAT
>SUVZ01000071.1 GCA_015061765.1 Lentisphaerota bacterium | reverse complement strand
TATCCTTCATTTCGATACTCCGTCCGTGCGTGCGCTGGGTTTGCGCTATGCCGATGCGCTCAAGAAAATCCAGTCCGCGAAAAAGCCATAGGCATATCCGTATTCAGGCATTCCTTTTGTGAGAAGTATGTGGGGGCAGGCTCTTGCGGGATGCTTGAGCCATTTTACAATTTTACTTATGCGGAAAGATCGAACGGATGGCATGCACTCTCAAGTGCCTCTATAATACATGAGAATTGAATACGAAACGAAGGGATTGATTAGATTCTAGGAAATGAGAATTCACTTCGGAATTATTCTCTCGATTCTGAGGAGACGGCGGATTAATGAGAATATGGTTTGGACTGATTCTCAAGATTATGGTGCGGATGAAATCTTATATATTGCCAGAATTGTGCTATTTGACAAAATCAATCGGTAAATGCGCGAAATTATAATTCTTTTCGAGGTCTATCCCCAGTTGTTCTCCCCAGTTGTTCCAGTTGACGGACGCCTCCGGCTCGTTGGGAGAACAGATTCAGCAGACAAACTTCGCCCAGCAGGGCAACACAAGCGATGTACGTAGGTTGCGCGGCGGCTATGCCGAGCGGTGGACGGTCTTTGGGTTGACGGCGCATTTTCTCAATGCTGCGGCGCAGTTCAAGGAGATGGGAGTGAGTCTGTAACGTAGATGGCAGTGCATCCAATTACTCGTTAGATAATGTTGCTTTCTGGTGTTGAAAAAATTAAGCCATTATGTCCTGACCTGAATTTTGTCTCTGCATCTGTGAAGGGGATGTTTTGGTTTCGCGCTTGAATGCTCGGGAGAAGTCGCTTGCGGAGCGATAGCCGCACTTGGTGGCGATATCCGAGATGGGTAGCGTTCCTTGGATAAGAAGCTGCTTTGCGCATTCTATGCGGCGAGAATGCACTTCGTGCAACGCACTGTGACGGACTAGTTCTTTGAAGAGAGAGTCGATCTGTCGACGTGAACACTTAGCAGCCTTCGCGACAACATTGATGTCTATATCAACGTCACATGCGTGGAGTCTTATGTACTCAAGTGCAGCTGACAGTCTTGCATCCTTGCGTGGCAGAATCCGAGTCGAGGCGCGGTGGACGATTGGGCATAAAACCATCGGAACTGGGCTTTGTGAAGCAGCGTGATGACTCATGGCCAAGTCCAGCATTCTGGCAGCATTGTACCCTGCCCCATGACAGTCTTGTGGGATGCTGGTTATGGAAACTGCCGAGCCTTCGCACTGCTCGATGTCATTGTCGACACCGATTACTGCGAAGTCTTCAGGAACGAAGCGCCCTAAATGAATGGCTTCGGCGATGAAACGGTGCGCGGTCAGGTCGTTTGCACAGAAAACACCGCATGGAGAGGGCAGGGACTTTACCTCGTTGGAAAAATCCATGCTGGGATTGCTGTCGGCAGCCGAGAGCGCCATCCATCGGCAGGTCTTGCCGTGCGCCATGATAGTATTCCTGAAAATCTCACCGCGTTCCCTGCTCCATGCCTTGTCTTTCCACCAGGCGACATAGGCAAAGTTTTCAAGGCCGAGAGAGAGTAATTCGCGAGCGGCGGTATTTGCAATGCTACTACTGTCGCTGTAGACGCAGAGGGCTTTTCTTGGAAGGGAGTCAGGCATTCTATCGAGAAACACGACCGGGATTTCATTGAAATCATCGGGCTTTGGCGTGTCGTCATTCTCTCCTTGGCCTTCGATGATGCATCCGTGTGGTTTCCAGAAATCAAGAAGTGCCGGCACATCGACACGGCTCGGACTTTTTTTGTTGTGACGCACTACGGCAGCATAGGCGTATTGGATTGTTTGTATTCGCCAGTTTGCTTCGGAAGCATATTGACGAACGCCAGAAAGCATGTCACGGTTTGTTTCGCCGAACGAGTGCTGGAAGAAAAGAATTGTTTTCATGACGCGTAACTGTACCACAACCGTGCTTGATTTGTCAATAATCTGATGCTTAAATTGTATAGAATGGCTTGCTAGTCACATTGGATAAATGATATATTACGCGTCCAAGGAAATAAGGAATCAAAACATGAGAATACGAGTCTTATCGAAAGTTATTTTTGCCGTAATAGCCTTGGTGTCTTGTGCAGCATACGCGGACTACACAGTCACCACCAATGAAGGTGAAGTGGTGTTCTTCAACGACTCAAGTGAGCGGGCGACAGTCACAGATTCGTACCTTGCGGCTGACGGCATATATTCGTTGAGTTTCAAGTCGACTAATTCGGGTGGGTTTGACTTCATGCCGACGCAGGCTTCGACTTACACCGGCGGCACGAAGATAATTGAGGGACAACTATACCTATACGGCGACGGCGCTCTCGGCTCGGGTCCGGTCACGATTGAAGATGGATCGTCGTTGATTGTCAGCGGGTGCGATATTTTGTTCAATAATAAAGTCATCTTTGGGGAAGCGTACATTGCCGGATTCAAGGGTGGCTGTCCCACCCTGAAATCTGTAGGCTCGCTCGGAGCGGAAAAGAGCATTCGCATTGGGCGCAACGGCGCGGGAGTAGAGTCAAAGGCGGTTCTTTCCCTGATAGGTGGAGACTCGGAGGCGTTGGGACGTATTTATACGAGCGGTGCTCTGGATCTTACCCTTGACGGCGGAATAGTCGCCGTGCGCAGTAACGCATTCAGTCCGTTTTTCAAGTCCGCCACCGCTGCCGATACTCCTTCGGCGACCATAACTGCTGCGGGAGTGACTTTCGATGTCGCATCCGGAGCGAATGTGGAACTAGGTCTCTCGCCTGTATTCCGTCGTGCCATGGTGACCAATGTCGTGGAGACAATTGCGATTCCTGACGGTGATTTCGAATCTGGACTTAACGGCTGGACTATCGATAAAAATGGCAATAATAAAACAAGTGGAGTGCAAGGGAATGGAGCCGCCTTCGATACGAAGGATGGCGTTCAATGGACTACAACGAACGGGACGCGCTATCTTATGTTGCGTGTAAACCATAAGATTTCGCGTGGCATCACCGTGCCATCTGATGGATTGTGGCGGATCGTGTTCGATCAGGGATGCCGTCCTGGAACCACATATTCATGCAACGTGGATACGGTTGTAAAGATAGGCGATACTGAAACCACGACATTCAAGGGACCGACCGATCAGGCGAATCTATATGGGTTCAAGCGGTTCGAGACGGGTGTTATGGAACTCTCCGCTGGAACCTATAGCCTAGAAGTTTCAATTGAGTCGAAATACGCTTCTGACCAAAACAAGAGCATGAACTTTGACGTATTCCGCATGGAGAAGGTCGAGATAGCCGAAGTTGTCGGACGCTTCACGAAGACTGGTGGCGGCATATTGCGCACCGACGCATGGACAGGCGCTGATATGCTGATCGAGGCCGGAATTCTCAACGTTGAGTCCGCTACTATCACCAATACGGCGATATCGGTGCAAGGAGGAACGCTTGAGCTGGTGGACGTGCGGATGGAGGAGGAAGCGCAGATTGGTGTCGCCGCCGGTGGTGCGCTTGCGTTTTCGTCTATTGGTCGCAAAGACATCATCTCCAACGGAAGCTTCGAGGTGGATGGTCCAAAAACGAGCATCGTTGCGATGAATCCGGCAGGTTGGACAATCGGAAAGACGAATCCGACTGGTAACAACACAAACGGCAGTGGACTGCAGGGGAACGGAGGCAATGTAACGGCCAATGGTCCTTCTACAGTGGCTGGTACCGTGACTGTGTTTTTGCGCGAATACAGCACACTTTCGCAGACGGTGTCCGTGACGTATGCAGGCAACTACCGCCTTTCGTTTTCCAAGGCGTGCCGTGCCTCGCACAACAGTTCTTCAATGCCTGTCACTGTGACGATTGATGGTAAGATTGTGTTCGAAAGCACGAGTAACTCCAAAGACGGGTTCGAACGGTTCAGTGTGGATGTGTATCTTGAGGCCGCCAATCACACGATTACCTTTGCTACCGGAAGTCCGTCCACTCCAGAAAACGGATCGATGGTGTTCATCGACGACGTAAGGCTCAATCCTTTCAAGTCGCAGAGCGAGATAGACGCAGGAACAATAGACATGGCACCCGGCTCGACGTTGCAACTGAATAACATGGATAAAGTTGTGATAAAGGATTTTCGAGTTAATGGTGTAAGCATCCGCGGAGGCCGGGGAGCGGCAAAAACTGCCGGGGTGAACGTGACGGGTAGTGGTTCTGTGCGGTTCGGCGAGAAGATAGGAACAGTTTTGATTGTTAAATAGCATGATTTCGTTGATAGTTCTTGCCGTTGCAGGATTCTTCACCGTTGGTCGTGTAGAAGACCGTGCAATGTTCTTCGACCCGGAAGGGCATCCGTTCTACCTGCGCGGCTGTGGCACGGTCAACAAGGCGCTTGATCACGCCCCGGAACTTCTGAGGAGATGTGGGTTCAACGCCGTGGCGCAGCCGGCGCGGTCGATGCGCGGCAAGGGGTTCGCCTGGACGTACAACTTCAATGTAGGTCGGCGATTCATGGATAAGGGACCGGACTTTGTTCGCAAGGACAGCGGTGGACACGGCTTCCCAAATGTAAACCACCCAGAATTCGAACGGTTCGTCTCCCATTTCATAAAGGCCAAAATGGGAGACATGAAAGATGACCCAATGCTGCTTGGTTACTTCATTGACAACGAGCTTGCCTTTGAAATTGCGAAGCCAGAGGAGATTGAACGCTATTTCGCTGTTATGTCGCGGGCGATACGTGAAGCGGATCCGAACCACATGCTGTTAGGGTGTCGGTTCATGGGTGGCAAGAAATCATCGAACGCCAAGGCTTGGGAGGAATGCGGAAAAGTCTGCGATGTTGTTTCTGTGAACATCTATCCGAAGGTTGACCTGTATCGGCGGCGCATCTACGTTCATGACGTGTATTTCGGCGGTGACGGACGTGAGATAGATGTTGTGGATGTCCTACCGAAGTTGAGCGCTCGCTGTCAAAGACCGGTCATTGTAACGGAATGGAGCTTCCCTGCGCTTGACACGCCATTTCCGAATTTGGTAGGTGGTGGATGCCGTGTTGATACGCAGGAGGAACGAGCTCAGGCATCGGCTCTTTTCGCTCAGCAGCTCTATTCCGTCAAGTGTCTGCCTGGCTACTTCTATTTCCGCTGGTATGATTGCGATTCATGGTCAAAGGAACGCACGAATTACGGGCTTGTCTCGGACGATGGTGTACCTTACGAACCGCTCGTCAGGGCTTTCGAAAGAGTGCAGGGACGGTTTGACGACTATTTCGGCAAGCCGCCGCCGAACAAACGCGAGTGGCCTGCGCTGCCGCGTCCGTTTGGCGAACTTGCTTCGAAGCTTGCGCGTCCGGGGGGTGTTCCGTCGTGGCCAGACAGCCTGAAGTTCCCGCGTGAATCATTTGTTAGCCTTCCGATCAGTGGACGCCGCGCGATAGCCGTGTGGGCGAAGAGTGGCAAACGGCCGAAGCCGTTCATTCATGTAAAGGGCTCGCCGCTTGGCGACGACCAGCGTTGGCTTTTGCGCTACAAGCCTTGGCCAAACGATGCCTGCTTCATGAAGGACGGCTCGTACTTTGGATTCGCGGCGCCGCCACAGTCCGACTATGCATCGATAAAGCTCTATGTGACGAAAAAGGGCTTTGTCAATAGCGACATATCCATGCGGGATGGCGAGGGATGCTTTGGGTTCCTTCTTTGGGGACATGGAGGACGCAAGGAGTACGAGAATGAACTTGCTGAGCTGCGCCGCGACTGGGAGCGGATCATTGCCAAGGCTGCGCCACGTGCTGAAGCCAAGACTTCGCCGGACGGTAGGAACCGCATAGAGTACAGAGACGGCTTCATCACGATTTCACGTGACGGCAAGACGCTTTTGGGCCCTCAGCCAATATCGCTTTCTCTCGATCGTGGCAAAGCCAGAGTGGAACTCGTCGCGAGGGATGACGGTGTTGCCTATCGATTTGTCTCGGATGTCGACGGTGAAATCACCGTGAAAGATGAGACATGCACTCTTGTGTTCCCGTCCTCAGACACTGAGATATGGGCGGGCTACAACTGGTGCGACAATCCGAAGAATCCGAAGCGGGACAAGCTTCAGCATGGATGTGCTTCAATTTACACCAAGACCACGCCAGCTCAATTTGTGCCCGATGGACGCCGCATAGCCTATCTTCCACTGACAGTGCGTTTTGACGACGGGACGACCGTGCTCTTCTCCGAGTCGGATCTCCGTGACTATGCGGGGTTGCATCTTCGGCGTGATGGCAGAGAGATGCGGCGGATAGACGGAGTGTTCGGAAAGTTCCCCGTCCGAGAAAAGGAATGGACAGCACCGCGTAACTATCGGCGTGTCAAGGATCGCGAAAACTGGATTGTGAAGACATCTGGCAGACGCACGTTCCCGTGGCGAGTGTTCGCAATCGCCCCCACGCCTGCCGCATTGATGGAGCAGCGCCTTGTGTACGACCTTGCCTCGCCTGCACAGGGAGACTTCTCATGGGTGAAGCCAGGTTTGTGCGTATGGGACTGGTGGAGCAAGTGGTATCTTGATGACGTGCCGTTCAATCCGGGCATCAACACGGAGACATACAGGCACTATGTGGACTTTGCGGTGGAGTTCGGACTGCACTGGATGATTGTCGACGAGGGCTGGAAACGGGGAGACGACCTTTACGCCGAAACTCCGGGCTTTGACTTGGATGCAGTCATTTCCTATGCCACTGCGCGAAACGTCCGGGTAATGCTTTGGACGGCATGGCGTTCAATAGATGGGAGGCAGGATGAGTATTTTAGTCACTTTGCAAAGCGCGGTGTGAAAGGATTCAAGATAGACTTCATGGAGCGCGATGATGCCGCGATGATGCGATTTATGGAAGAGACGCTGACGGTAGCGGCAAAATACCGCATATGCATCGACTTCCATGGCTGCGGGAAGCCGACGGGGCTTGAGAGGACATACCCTAATCTCGTCGGCATAGAAGGTGTGCATGGCCTTGAACTGATGAAACTTTCCTTCGCAAAGGATGACGATTTTCCTGCCCATGATTGCCAGGTCGCCTTTACGCGCGCGCCCCTTGGAATGGTTGACTATACGCCGGGGGCAATGATGAATCGAACACGCAGAGAGTGGTGTCCGGACGACGAGAATCCCGCGTCGCAAGGGACGCGCGTCCATCAGATGGCTCTTTACATAATGTTTCCGGTTCCCTTACAGATTCTGTGTGACTCGCCAAGTCGCTACCGGAAGAATCCTGAGTGTGCACGGTTCATCGCCGCGATTCCGACCGTATGGGATGAGACGAAGGGACTTGCCGGTGAAATCGGAAAGTTCGCTGTTGTCGCACGTCGCAAGGATGATAAATGGTGGGCAGGTGCGATAACAGATTGGTCTCCAAGGACGCTTGCTCTTGACACGTCCTTTCTAGGGTCTGGCGAATGGAATGTCGATATATTTTGCGATGCAGGAGATTCAACATCAATGCCGGAGCATTGGGCTAAGTGCTGTAGACGAATTTCCGCCGGTGAGAAGCTACAGATGAAACTTGCATCGGGAGGTGGCTGGATCGCCCGCTTTTCACCCGTCGCGCAACATGATATTAGAAAAAAATTCCAGAAATGAGGGGGTAATGACATCTATCCGTTCAAGATTTGCTATTGTTGCTTTTTTGGTGGTTTTTGCGGCCGGAACGCTTTTGTCTGCACGGATTGACATCTATCCCCAGAGTTTCGACACTGGAGGTTGGAAACTTGATGTGCAGTTCATGGACGTGATGGGCTCACCGTATCTTCTGGCGCACGGATGTGGCATTCGTGTGATTGATGCAAAAGCCGTAGCCGACATCCCGGAGACAGGCAGATGGCGCGTTTGGGTACGGTCTCGCAAATGGGTGGATGGCGCTGGAGCGTTTAAGGTGAGTGTCGGTGGGAGGACGCTCGATCGAACGTTTGGCGTTTCGCAGACGAAGTGGGATTGGGAGGATGGCGGCGAGGTTGAGCTGGATAAAGGTTCAATGCAGATTGTGATTGAAGATATGGATGGCTTTGACGGACGTTGTGCTGGTATCGTGCTGACAAATGACGGCACAAAACCAAATGGTGTACTTATGCTTGATTCTGCGATTGTGTCTGAAACAATAGATGCTGATTTCGTCGTGGTTGGTGGCGGAGTGCCTGGCACATGTGCGGCGCTGGCAGCGGCAAGGCGAGGGTTGAAAGTCGCGTTGGTACAGGATCGTCCTGTGCTTGGGGGCAATGCATCGTCGGAAATTCGAGTCTGGTCGGCTGGGGAGGCGAAATATCCGCTTGTGAGGGAAGTGCGCGGATGGTTCTTGAACCGTGACGCGAACATGGCTCTTTCAGATGCCCACCGTATGCGTATTGTGCAGGACGAGAAGACTCTTTCGCTTCATCTTTGCCATCGTATGTTTGCGGCGGAGGTGGATGCTGGGCGCATTGTGGCGGTAAAGGCACTTGACTGGCGGCACAATAGGATTGTGCGTTTCCGTGCACCGCTTTTCTGTGATGCTACAGGTGATGGCTGGCTTGGGTATTATGCCGGAGCCGATTGGCGCATGGGACGAGAGGCTAAATTCGAATACGGGGAACCTTCAGCTCCGGAGAAGAAGGACGGGCATACACTTGGCGCTTCGCTCATGTGGACGAGTGCGCAGGCAAACACGGATATTCCTTTCTCCGCGCCATGGGCAGAATCACATGCTCAGGGCGTATCCGCAATTCGTGGAGAGTGGAATTGGGAATATGGAATCAGACGTGACATCATTGCGGAAGGTGAAGCTATACGTGACCGTCTCTTTCTTGCAATCTATGGTGCGTTTTCTCTGGCGAAGAAGGATGCGTCCAATTCGCGACTTGTCCTTGATAATCTTCCGTTTCTTCTTGGCAAGCGCGAATCGCGTCGTCTGATGGGAGACTGGGTGTATTCGGAAAAAGACGTTACTGAGAAGCGACAGTTTGAGGATTCGATTGCAGCAGGATCATGGAGTGTTGATCTCCACTATGACGACTGTAAGCAAGGGGTTGACTTCCTTACAACATGCCGACAGCCTCACTATGGGCGCTACTGGATTCCCTATCGTTCTATTTATTCCCGAAATATCGGGAATCTGTTTATGGCTGGCAGATGTTTCAGCTGTACGCATGTTGGGCTTGGTGGTCCGCGTGTCATAAACACGTTAGCGCAGCTTGGATGTGCTGCTGGCGAAGCTGCCGCACTGTGCAAAATGCGCGAAATGCTTCCCCGTGACATTTGGGGACAGGGGCTTGTGCGAGAGCTTCAGTGTATGCTTGGCGGGGATTTTCCAGGTGTGCCCAATCCTGAGACAAAAGGTTGGATAATCGTAGATGATGAGACGTCTGGTGTGACATTCACGAAGGAATGGAAATTCTGGCACAACGCAAACGGAGAACAGATAGGCGAGGGTTCGCACTATCCACCGGATGGAGGATGTTGGGGTTGTGATCTCAAAGCCGGCTCATGTGTCGGTGAGGCAAAATATCCATTGTCTATAACTGTTAAGGGCAGATATGTTCTTATGGGCAGAATTCCATATCTCCATTCGGCAAGCACCCATTCGTCAACCGCAATGACGATCGAATCGGAAGGTTCGGTTTTTCATTTCAAGGTAAATCAAGCTATAGGCACAGGGTCTTGGCGGAAACTTGGCGAGTTTGATCTTTCTCCTGGGGCAATGTTGCGAATTCATTTGTCAAAATCCTTTGGAGTTGTCGTAGCCGATGCTTTTGCTCTTGTGCAGATGGAGAAGAAGCAAAAGTAAGGAAAGGAAGGTGAAAAGAAAACAAGATGAGGTTTATAAACCCTCTTGGTAATATCGCGTATGAGCGTGTGGTCTACGATGGGGACTCTTCGGACGGTAAAGGGTTAGTTGGAATTTCGAGCTTGAGTTGGAGGATGTTAACGTGAAGGAGTTGGTGAGTGGAGGAGTTTTAAGTGTAGTTACTCATCTCTCATCACCAACTAATCAAATCTTGGCGAGGATGTCGGGTATGTTGGATTTATCAAGTGAGGAAAATGCAAAACACCTCTTGCCGAGATAGTTCAATGATGCGCCAACATGAATCAGCGTCGTCTGGTCAATGATCAGAAATCGGTCATGGAACCTGATGGAGTCTTTGACTGTTAGGGAGTTTGCGTATTGGGCATTGAACTTTGCCACATCGACGGCATGCAGCTTTCTGTTTTGCGGGTTCTTCACAACCAAAACTGATACGCCTTTGCGCTTCTGTGCAATCAACGGAAGCACCGAATCGTCAAAGTACGGATCTATGACTATCAGCTCCTTCTTCGCCATCCGCACAAACTTCTTCATCTGCTCAAACGCATCATATATCTGCCCATCGTAAAATATCTTCTGCGGCGGAAAATCATTGTTCTGCATCGCATCCAGTATCAGCTTGAAGCGTTCTTCATTTCGGGCTTGATCGACAATCTGCCGCCTGTCAGTCTCCTCAATACGCGCAAGCAATGGCGCAATGGAGGCAAGTGCTTTGCGCATGGCAACAAATGTATTGGTGATTCTTATGCTTGTCTCTATTGCCACGCTACTTTTCAGGACACTCGCAAGCATTATGATTCCATGCTCTGTAAAAGCGGTCATGGGCACAGAAGAATGCTTCATGCGCTTGAACCGGTCGCAATTTGCGACCAGTTCTGTCATCTCATCTTTCGCCAATGTAAACATGAATGCCGCGGGAAATCTTTCAGCATTTCGTTTCACCTGCTCATTCAATCTCTTTGTCGGCACTCCGTAGAGTTCTGCAAGGTCTCGATCAAGCATAACCTGGACGCCACGGATCGTAAGGATTCGCGAGCGGATGGAATCTGCAACCACAGTATCGGAAACGGTCAAATCATTCATGTTCAACTCCGTTCAATGTCGCATATTATACCAAATCCAACAGTAGTTTTCTCAATTTTCGTTCTGCCCTGTCCGGCGAGTGTCGGCAGGGTTTTCTAATAAAAAACCAAGGAGAAATCCATGAACCAACAACCACAAAACCAAGCCTCAGGCGCGTCGGAAACGACGCGCTTTTTTTGTACCCGGATTTCGCCAGCGGTGGGTGCCGCAGGCGAGTTATGCACAGGCAAAAGAAAGGAGCCAGACATGGCCAAAAGAGAAAACGAAGGAAAGAAAGAAAAGAAGCAAAAGAAAGAATGGAAGGAAAAGAGAAAACAATACCGGGGTTTATATCTAAACCCAATATCAGTACCGCGTGCGCGTACGCGCGCGTGCAAGGGGCGGCGCCTTGCGTGCACATGCACGTTCCGTGAGGCTGGCGAGGCGGCGATGGAGATCATCGACAACTGCTTCGGTTCGCTCGAACGCGACTTCCGCATCTGGGCATGGTACTGCCGCCACTTTGACCTGCGGCGAATTGTCGACCGTGCCTACTTCTACGCCTCGTGTGAACGCTGCGGCGAAATCCGCAACGCCATCACCGCCTTCCAAAGCTGGCTCCAAAAGGAATTCGGCACGAAAGGAGGTGCGGCATGACACATCGCAAAACAATGGGCTTTGCCGCTGACGCCGCAGAGTCAGCAGCACTTACTGTTGCCGACCCTCGCGCCACCGAGCGAATCATTGAGGCCTGCGACTGGCAAGATGACAGGATAAAAGGGAAAAGCCGTATCGATAACGCATTGCGAAGGCTTGATGCTGCTGATCGAGCTTTTGCCCGTGCAGTTTTGAGAGGCAAATCCTGGCGTGAAATGGGCATTCCTAAAAGCACCTTTAGCATCAGGCTAAAAAAAGTTGAAAAAAGTTTTTCAGCCCGATAAATAAGGGGTGAAACGCATGTTCACGGGGTGTTTCTTGGACGAATTCATTGAACGCACCCCCCATTTTGCTCACTGTATGTGAGGGGGCATGTGATTCTTGCGAGCCGTAACGATACTTCGGCTCCAGGAGTCCGCCCCACGGGCTCGCTCCGCATAGCGCTGGGCGAGAGGTGTTTTCGGGAACCCACCCTACAGGCGGCACTCGTTCGGCTCACCTGCCAGTGTATGGTCGGCTCGTGATCGCTTGCGCGATCAGCGGCCTCAATCGCCGAAATGCCGTGCCGCCCTTCGGGCGTCCCGTGCAACACCTCTCGCCCATTACAAGCTACGCTCGCTTTAAAGATGTGCTTGCGCACTCTGAAAATGGCAAGCGGCATTGTGAGGCATTTGGCTTCGCGCGCATTGAGGATGTGCTTCGCGCTCTGAAAATGGCTAGCGGATATGCAGGTGCGGCAAGCCGAAATTTGATCTTTGACAACTGAATTGCAAAACAACGGCCGGCGCTCCACGACACGGAGCGCACAACCCCATTTCGTAGTGCTTCGCGCTTTGCAGGCTGCAGTGCAGTGCGAGGCTTTGTGCTTCGCGCTAGGCAAATGGCTAAGTGGGACGTGTAGGACGAGTATGTATTGCGTCAAGTGAAAAGTCAAAGATATTTTTGAATGAATACAAAGCGGCGGCTACACAGGCGACATTTCCTGTGTAGCCGCAGATTGAACGACTGGGATT
>SUVZ01000070.1 GCA_015061765.1 Lentisphaerota bacterium | reverse complement strand
CCCTTCAGGTACTCCCCAGAAACGCAACATCACAGCGTCTCACAGCATACACTACTTTCATCTCCGGTGCAGGCCCTTGCAAAAAGAGTCCGACCGGACGGAAGATCATGCACATCGTCCTTCTCGACAACGGACGTTCGCAGATAGCCGCCGACCCGATATTCTCCAAGATATTCCGATGCGTTCGCTGCGGCGCATGCGCAAACGTATGCCCAGTATACCGTATGGTTGGAGGACACAGGATGGGGTACATCTACATCGGCGCGATCGGCCTCGTGCTCACGTATCTTTTCCATGATCGCGCCATCGCCAAGATGCTCTGCCAGAACTGCATAGGATGCGGGGCATGCAAAGAGGTCTGTTCCGGCGGCATCGACCTTCCCGCCCTCATCCGGGAGATCAGAAGCAGATTCTCGAAGGAGGATGGCGCGCCGATCCCGGCGCGACTTGCGTCCATCGCAATGAAGAACCGCCGCGTATTCCATTCCCTGCTGAAATTCATGCGCTTCTCGCACAGACCCATTGCCAGCGCGGACGGATTCGTACGCCACCTCCCGATGGCGCTGTTCGGGAAGCACGGATTCAGATCACTTCCGGCCTTTGCGCCAAAATCTTTCCGCGAAATTTGGCCCGCGATCAAGCCTGTCCCGTCCAACAAGCCCAGGTTCAAAGTCGCCCTGTTTGCCGGATGCGCACAGGACTTCATCTATCCCTCACATCTGCAGGCGGCGATAAGGGTGCTTGCGGCGGCAAATGTAGAAGTCGTGTTCCCGATGAGGCAGACCTGCTGCGGACTTCCTCTCTCTATGCTTGGCGAGGCTGAGACCGCAAAAGCTGTCGCACGACAGAACGTGTCCGCATTCCCCCAGAACTGCGACGCGGTCGTAACGCTGTGCGCAAGTTGCGCTTCGCATCTCAAGCATGGCTATGCTGACCTACTCGGCAAAGAGGCAAAGGCATTCTCAGAAAAGGTTGTCGATTTCGCTTCATTCATCCACGACAGGATCGGACTTGATTCCTTCAGGATCAAGAAGTCCGGTGAGAGGGTCTCCTACCATGCAAGCTGCCATCTCTGCCGGGAACTCGGGGTAAAGGATGCGTCTCGCAAAATCCTGAAAGCGACGTCCGACTACACACCTTCCGCCGAAGAGGAAAGTTGCTGCGGATTCGGCGGCTCGTTCTCCGCCAAATTCCCGGAGATATCGGCTGAGCTGATGCGAAAGAAACTCGCTAACATTTCAGCATCTGGAGCAAAACGTCTCGCGCTCGACTGTCCCGGATGCACCATGCAGATCAGTGGCGGAGCTGACCGCGCGAGACTCGGAATCAAAGTATCGCACATCGCCGAACTCCTCGCCGAGTCCATATGACATAATTTACGCCCTTGAAAATGATGGTCCAGTTGAAACTTTCCCATTGACCATTGTCCAGCATTTCGCACTTTGCCCCAATTTGATACGCGAGAAGATGGCCGGAGGGACGGAATTCGTCTCCATGAATGTACGGAACACACAGGATTGGATGTTTTCTCCATCCCATGTATTCCGTGGTTTTCCATGGGCCAGTAGGACAATGCGTTCACCACCTGTAAACGGTGGTTGCCGGAGCGACCACTACGGGCGCCGGCGTCGCGACTACCGGTGTGGGAGGCACAATTACGGGAGCGGGAGCGACAACTGTCGGCGCAGGAGTAACGACAACAGGCGCAGGATTTACTATATCGCGCACGATTGCGGCCGTTCCGATTGCCGCCGCCGCGATTCCCCATCCACAGTGATGGTGACGATGTCGATGTCCGTGGAAGTGATGCCGTGGCACATTGTGGCGAGGGCCGCCATGATGACGAGGGCCGCCGTGATGACCACCAGGGCCTGGACGGGCAAATACAAGTCCGGCCATTGCAACGGCCATAAGCATTACTGTCAGTTTCTTGTTCATGTTTTCCTTCTCTTTCTGTCATTGTTGACAACATTATAGGAAATGACATCGGAAAAACCTGACAAAAAAAAATTGCAGACGGCAAATTGTCGTCCGCAATTTTTATCATACAGTTTCAATTGGCTTAAAACGCAAAATTGAGTGCGACTCCGCCAATAAAATTATAGCTTTCATCCCAGCGTCCATGCGCCTCGTAATTGCGCGCAGCATCGCGGATCTGCCTGTCGAAGAGGAAATCGGAATACGCGACATATCCGGAGAGGGAAAGATACTCGCAGAAGTTCCAGATCAATTCCAGCTTTATGCAGGTATCCATAAGTCCGGCATGGTCGAGGTATTCGTCATCGTCGTCATAGAGATACACACGCTTACCGTTGCCGAAGCCCTGAGACACGGAAGGACGGAGTGCGAGAATGGGGTCGTCCTCTTCCGTTTCTCCATCTATGAGAGAGAACGTATGTCCAAGCTCAAGGTTGAGGTACGTTCCGTTGTCACGGTCAATGTCGCGCTCATACATGAATGTGGGCTCGAGCCAGAGATCGGGAAGGCCAACCTCCAGCGTAACGAACTGGGACGGCTCCCCCCATGAACCCTTGGCGCGTCCCATGGACTTGGGATGGTATTCATAGCAGTAGTCCAGAGAGAGCTCGATGGTCGTGGGCAGGAGTTCGCAGTCCTCCGGCGTGAATGCATGGGCAATACCCACATACGGATCGAGTTCAGTGTATCTGCCTCCTCGGTTTGTGTATGTGCGCTCACCATCGATTTTCTTGCGACCATACGGAGTAAGATCGAATATCGCGTCAACACCGACAAACACCCAGTCGAAGAATGTGATGCAGGCGGACGGGGTCATGATAGGATCATTGTTGTCCACAAGACCATAATACATCCATTTGGAGTCAAAGGCCAGCCCTGCCTCGACCGAGACGTAGTCCGAAAGCGAAGTGGATTCCTCTTCGACTTCAACTGCGGCATTTGCATTGTCCGCCGCCCACACACCACCGCAGAAAGCGGCCGCGCAGGCAACTGTTACCAGGTGTTTTGTGTTCATCTTTTTTCCTTGCTTGAGTTGATGATTATTGTTTTTGAGGGCGCGAATGATACCATATTCGCCCTCGTATTTGGATACAAATTTTAAACAATTTCACTTTCCATCATTCCAACGGAACTCACCGTACCCTACATTTCCGCCATCATCCTTCACAACAACGGCAGCATCGAGATAATGCGGCCATGTACCTTCGTCAAAACGCGTCACCACACCACGCCCGGCAAGGAAAGACGCGACATTTATGTCATGGGTGACCGCCACCACAAGACTCGATGAAAGCGTGTGAAGCGACTCCAACGCCTCATCCATCGTATTCGCCGCCGGAGCCAATGGACGATAGCCAAGCTGTTCGCCGACACAGTAATAGTCGTTGAGCCGTTCCATGTAACGACCTTCCGCAATGAGCTGCATGCGTTCATCCAGCGAACCGAAGAACGGGGTTTCCCCGCCAAGAACGCCCTTTACGTCCACAGATGCCGCACATCCAAGCCGACTGTCAATGGCACACGCTGTCTGGATCGTACGAAAGGTCTGGCTCGCATACAGCAGAACAGAATCAGGATTGACGATCTCAGCCAATCGCGAGCCAAGCTCCTCAGCCTCCCGCCGTCCACACTCCGTAATAGGCAAAGTCTCCCCGAACGTAGTGTCGGAAGGATCCAGCGGAGGACGTTCCGCATGGCGCATGAGGAGTGTGACGCGCTTCCCATCCTTGATCATGTCCCCCATGTCACGGACAGAAACCCGGCCAATCACCTTTCTCGAACGTCGACCCTCCCTGAGTTTCGCTCGCGCAAAGATCCATTCTGCCGGGAAATGCGCCTTTAAATAAGCGCACTGATGCCCTTTCTCCGGCATATAGGCAATATCCGGTGCCCTACCGCCCGATGCCTTGATCATATCTATCGTGAGCGAAATAAGTACTTCAATGTTCTCATTCATCTTAACACCTGTAAATTGCGTTTCTATTCCACTGTTTTCGGCACTTCTGCATAGCAATAACCGTGCCAATATCGTAAAAGCCCTGAAATCGCGTGATTTCAGGGCTTTAGATGTTCAAAAACTTATCAGGTGTTCAAAATTGCACCAGCCGTCTCGACACTATTCAACAATACGGTCCACAATGTTGGGACCGATTTCGGGAACAGTCACCTCGTGGACGCCATCAGGATGTATGGTGATCGTCCAGTCGATTGACAGCCTGGAATCATCCTTGTTATACACCCTAAGCTTAACATCTCCATTCTCGCCTGCACTTATTTCGTATTGCAGCGAAAAAGCATCCGAAACCCTATCGAAGCCATTACGGATGGCATAGGGCAGCAACAGCAGCTTCATTGCCTGAGACATGCCGAGAAGCGTCATGGCGATCTGTTCTCCATTATCTTCCCCGCAAAGCGCCGTCACAAGCGATTTGATCTCTTCGCAATGTTCCTTTAATTCGCCCGCCCGCTCCAGATCGTCCACACCAGCACCCGGCTCGAACACCATGGGACGTTCATGACCGGGCATCACAATGGAAATCCGGTACGGCTCTCTGTTCATGTCGTTCGACAACTGCTTGACGGCGCCATCGGGATTTACGCCAAATTCCGGACCGATGACCTGATAATGCGGATTTATGTGCGTAAGCGTTTCCGAAATTGGGATTCCGACACTCATTCCTTCAAGTTCATGGGGCCTCAGAAACGCCCGTGCCTCTTCAGAGCCGAGATTGTATTCAAACACCAGCATGTCCAGCATGGTTTCAAACTGGACGTCCAGATTGGAGACTTCCTCCCCCTCTTCTCTTACGTCCTTTGCCGCGTCCGCCACCGACTGCAGGGGCTGCTCAATGACATTCTCGAACGTCCATTCAGTTGTTCTGTCAACCATGGTGCCAAGCCCATTCGCAACATCCTTGAGTATGTTCTCGGCGGTCAGGCGGCCCGCATCCCACAGGTCTTTCATCTCATTCCTGCGCATGGCCAGAAAATGAAAAGCCCTTTCCTTGTTCACCGCCCCGTCCTTGACGAGCTTGAACGCCTCAGCCAAAGACTCGCGATATTCAGGCGGAGCCGCCAGCAGATTGTACTTGACTGCGGAAGGCAGCCCGTCAAACGAGTCGCCGAATATCGCCCTCAGTTCAAGCACTGCGTTGCGGCGCTCTCCCGTAAATACAGCGTATTTGGCGGCGCTCATCTCATCCGCTATCCTGATCGCCTCCTCGACCGAGATTCCAAAGGTTCGCATAAGGCGCAATCCGTCGGCTTGCGCCAGGACCATCTTCTCCAGGCTCCAGCCTCTGTCGGCAAAAGCCTTCTCCATTTTCTCCGCCGCAACAGTCGCACAATATTCAGCCATCCCATTTTCAGAAGCCACCATATTCCTGGCGGCCGCAATGCATTCCGGGAGCTGCGCCGTCTCTCCCTCTATTGCACGAAATACGGCTTCCGGGGTCATGTTCCCGTATGCATGCAAATCTCTGATCCTGTCCTGCACGCCCACAAGCCTATGCATGAGAATCATATCCCTGGAGTCCCCGAACGTTTTCATGGCGGAAAGAATCGGTATGCGGTTTTCGACAGGCAGGCGCAACAGCAGTTTATTTACTTCGGGACCCGAACTACAGAAATCAAGCGCCACGCCGTAGGACTCCAGCTCGACAGGAACCGCTGTCATGGCGACCAGCATATTCTGAGGAGAAGCGTCATCCTTAAGCCTGGCAAGAAGCTGCGTCAATGCACCCCGTACCGCTGCTGAATCCCTGCAATCGGCGGCAATGCAGGCAAGTTCGCAGCATATGACCTGTTCAAGCCGTGCAGAGCCCCCTTCTCGTCCCGCCATCGTCATAATCTCAAACAGGGCGTCTCTCGATGCGGCATCCTGATGGATCAGCATGAAGAAATTGTACAGGCCGGAGGCGACTTTCCCGGGAATGCCCATGCCATCGGAATTGGTCTGGACTTTCTGCAGCAAGTCAATCGACGATTCCATGGTGTTGCCGTCGATCTGACGCATCAGCATCATTCTGACCATCGTAGACACGACCGCTCGCTCCGTCCCGGCATATCTGACGGAAAACGCCTTCCATCCCGCGACATGCCTATCTATGAATTCCGCCGAAAGAGGTTCGCTGCCTTCCGCAATGGCCTTCACGGCGGCGTTCTTCATGTCACTCAAGACATCCGGACATTTCCTGGCCTCGCGCTTGAATTCCTTGATTATAGACCTGATCGTCGCGGATTTGATACGTTTTTCTCCATCCACGCTGTCGAAAAGTCCGTTCGTATTGGCCTTGGCCCCATGAAAGCGTCCGCCCTCAGCCACTTCGGCGGACAACGCCTCCTTGATTTTGGTCAACGTCAGATTGTTCTTCGCCTTTGCTTCCGCAGTACCGAAGAAAGTGGCTATGGCATGACGTTTGCCTGCACGCTCAAACTGCTGCGTCCTGTCATTGAACACAACATGGTTGTAACGGCCACTTGCCGCCTTAAAGTTTGCCAAAAGGTCGTTTGCCATGGATCTGCTCCTTTCTGATGAATGTGTTGCGCGACCACCGTATCAGATACACGTGAAAGAAGAAAAGGTTACGACTCCGGTATCTCTTCGAATCAAACCTGGATGAAGCGTTCGTCCAGAGCCGCAAGGACGGTTTCATTCTCCGGTCTCGGTTCGGAGTGCCCGCCACTCTCCAGCTGTTCGGACATCTCTGTGATCTTGCGCGAAAGCGCAAGCAGCCTATCGGCAAAGGTCTCGGCCGTGAGATCAAAGGATGGCACCGCATCGGAAAGCACGAGCGCATTTCCGTGAAGCCCTATATGGAATCCACCCGTCTCCGCGCCGAAAAGACCAAGTTCCAGCGCCTTGGCAAGGGTTCCGCGCGGGAGATCCTCATCGCCGCCATCCAGCACCACGCCAAAGCACAGCCAGTCCTCGCTTGCCTCACGGTAGCGCATGACCAAAAGGTTGCCGTCCGCCACAAGTTCGCAGATTCCAGACGCATCCAGCGCCACATCCGTTCCGGTCACTTCGGACAGTTCCTTTATCAGCAGCTCTTCTTTGCTCATTGCCATGCCTTTCTTCTTTTTATCCTTGATATGAATAGATCACCGAAAGATGGGGATTCCGCAACATGTCCAGGTCTGATCGAGACCCGACTTCCCCGGTCAGAATCATATGGATGTCCCACGCCGTCACCGACATCCCTTCCGGCGCGTTGTGCCTGGCATCCGTCTCCGCGCACTCATCTATATACATCTTGAGACGCACGAGAGTGTCACGATCCTTTATCATCATCTCAAAAAGCTTCCCGTCCGATGAGCAGTCATATGCCTCAAGCGCCAGTATCACGGCCTTGCGGTAGATTACAGGCACTTCCTTCTCAATGCGGTCCAGCAGATTGCCGCCCCACTGGGCTAGCCGGCAATAGCGATTCACAATGCGCCTGACCACGACTTCATCCGGGAACATGCCCTTGTTCTCCTGATGAAAATGCGCGATATGCTGCAACGCCAGCTGCTTGACACGCACCTTGTCGCCGTCAAACATCCGTCTGCCAGCGATGGATTCTTCTATCCATTTGACGGCGACAACGGCTCGCGCCATTCCTCCGCCTTCAAACTCCTTGTAGTCTTCAGCCCTTATCTTATATGCATCGGCCTTCGTCCCCGTGCGTTTATCCATTTCATACCTTACCCTGACGACTTTCGATACATTGAACGCATTCGCCGAATCGACCTGATACCGGACGCCGTTTCCGCCTTCCCAGTACAGATCGATCAAGAACTCCAGTGCACGCGCACACTGCGCACAAAGGGGGCCTCCAGCCCTGGCGTAGAAAGCCTTCAGGTTGCGGGCTGAAGACGACAGCATATAAGAACCGCAGACCTGCTGCGGGAACCGAGCCACATCAGACATCGATTCACGGAACTCGCATCTCAGTTTAGCCATTGAAGAAAGGATGAACTTCGCCACAATCCAATCCTTCTCGTTCTTGGCCACCGCCGACCGTATGCCGCCCCCCGCAAGGCAGATTGACGCCAGATTCCTGTCCATGTACTCGGTGAACGACTTTTCCGCATCAACAATATCGCTCAACGCGGTCTCCGCCATACGCAACAGACACCCCATCGTTTCCGCGTCAATCGGTGCATGCAGGTCCTTCATGAGCTGCACGCCATCCTTCACGGCGTCCGGATGCGCACCAGCCCGAACACGCAGAAGCGTAAGCGTCTCATTTACCGCCCGGGCGTTGTTCGCCACAGACTCGCTCGACAATCCTGTGCCCGGATTGTTTTTCACCAAGTCCGCCATCACAGAAATAAAATTCTCGACATCTTCGCTCGCAACCTCGGGGAAAACCGAAGCAAGGCCCATCAGGACATCTGTCTGCCCAAAATCCCCGAACCTTCCGCCAAAAGAAAGTCCAAGCTCAAATGCCGCGAAATAGCTGTCGCTCAACGGCCTCAGACCGCATTTCGATATCGTCTTGAACGCTTCAATCAGCCTGGAGAACGAAACATCGTCCCTCGTGAGAAACTCCATCCCCTTTTCATGGTCCATTGTCGCCATGAACAGCGAAATGCTGACGGTGTCGAACTTCTCCGATTCGGCAAACTCCGCAAAGGATGTCATGAACCGTCCAAGACGGTCGGTGCCGTTCTCGCGGTCGAATGCGTCAAGCGTCTTGAACAGGCGTCCGAAAACATCCGCATCATTGGCCTGATTCTGCAGAAGATACCTTGCGATTCCACTGAAACGGCTTATGACATTCGTGGGCAGGCTACCGCGCAGCGATTCAAGGTCCTCATAGTTCTTGATGGGATTCCGGGCAAGCTCGTCATCAACCATAAAACCGATGATTCGCTCAGCCACCGACCGCACGTCGCCATCGTCTCCGGCGCATGCCTGCAGATAGGACAGTTCCCCCGAACCGTCAAGAAAACGATTCATGGACGCATCCCTGACCGCCTTCTGGACATCCGGGCTTCCCGAAACTTCATCCCTGAACCCCGCCACAATCCGCGCTATGGCCGAGGACTCGACCCTTTTGGATCCAAAGTCATGGATCTTCACGCTGCGGGCATCTGCGAAATACTTCCCGTCAAAGGTGTCGACCCTCAGATTGTTTACCGATTTCTCGGTGCGTTCCGCGCTCAAGACCTCCTTGATCTTGGCGAGTGTCGCCTTGTTCAGCTCCTTCGCGCTTTCCGATCCGAAGAAAGTCGCTACCGCATGGCATGCTCCCGCCCGCTCAAACCGTCCTTCGCCATTGTCGTTTTCCCGGTATACGACATGCCCTCCCATTCTGCATGCATCCATCAGACTGTCGAAAAGAGCATTGGCCATGACTAGACTCCTTTGCTTTAGGGATTGAATCGCGTATTCCCGATCACTACACACAAACAGCGGAAAGGTTACATCCTAACATTCCATGCAATCTCCATCTGGGGCGGCGGCACACACTCCCTACGGTCGTTTTCCCGGAGGACAGACATCGTCCAGAATGTCGGCAAGCTGCCTTTCGATCACATCCATCGACAGATGCCGTTCAAAGAAGTCGCGTGCGGCGGTGAAATAGCTTTCGCGGTTCGACCAGTCGTCGCGGTAGGCGCGCACCGCATCCGCTATCGCCTTGGCATCGCCCGGCGGCACGAACTTTATCGACTTGCAGTCCTTCGCCTCAGGTGGGTATCCGGTGCAGAACTCGTTTATCGTGGGGCGACGGCACGCCATGCACTCATACACCTTGTTTCCGATCACGCGCGCAGCCTTGGCCGTGGTGCCGAACACGCCGAGTACGACATCGTGCGCGGCGATCACCTTAGGGACGTCCACATACGGGACCTTGTCCAGAAACTTTATGTTTTTTATCCCTGCCGCCTTGGCCTCCGTCTCGGCCTTGTACGCACCCCAGCCGAGAAAGCTCCACTCTATGCCCTCGCCTTGCGTCATGCGGGCGGCCTCGACGATGTACTCCGTGCCGTGCAGCGGGAGATATGCGCCATGGTACAGGACCCTGAACGGTTCGCCAGGCTTCGCCGCAGGCTCTTCGGCGACAGGCTTGAACACCCTCTCGTCCGTTCCGGTGAGCAGCACGCGGAGCTTCTCGCGCGGGACATCGAGATACTCGGCGCAGAAATCCACGTGACAGCTCGTATCCCAACAGACAAGATCGGGCGCCGCCATCATCTTCTTCTCGCGCGCAAGAAGCCTCCTTGCGCGAGGCTCATCGGCCTTCCACTTCAGCTGCTCCAGAACCTTCTTGTCCCACGCCGATATCATCGGGTCAAAGATCACGGGAATGCCGCGTCTGTGCGCCCAGCGGCATGCGGCATGGACATCGCGCTGACGCGCCACAGGCACCCACACGAGATCGGGCCTCTCGCGGAACTGCAGTCCGCGGAAAAACGCCTCGACATCCCCGAAGCGGGGCCACAGCTTCACGAAGAAGAAGTCGACCTCCCAGCCAAGCTTGGCGAAGAGAGAGATGTAAACCCGGTTTCGGGAATATCCAGGATCGAATCTTCCCCACCACAAAACCTTCTTCGCCATGGGACACCTCCCTTGCTTTGCTGTTTGAACTATCAGAGCGAATCGAACGCGCCTGACGTGAACGAGGCGCTAGACGCATTCACCTTCGCCATCTCGGCGGCAAGGTCGATGGCGGGCTCATCCGACACCGGCTCATCCTTGCGGGGCTTGAGCGGCTTCGCCTGGCATTCGCGAATCGAAAGGGACACACGGTCGCGCTCCCAGTCCACGGACAGCACCTTCACCGTCACGTAATCGCCTGGCTTAACGTAGTTTATCGGGCTCATCACCTTGTCCCAGGAGATCTCGCGCACCGGCACAAGGCCCTCCATTCCGCCGATATCTACGAACGCGCCGAAATCCAGCACCTTGGTCACCTGGCCGTTGACCGTCTGACCCTCTTCAAGCGTGTTGCGGAGATCGTCCTTGAGAGCCTGCTGCTCAAGCTCGAGTTCGGCTCGGCGGCTGACGATGAGATTGACGCCTCGGTCGTCCGCGCCATACTCCTGCACTTGGAAAAGGAACGTCTCTCCGACATACTCCGCGCCGGGCCTGCGGTAGCGGTCGATCTGGCTGAACGGACAGAACGCGCGCTGCCCCTTCACAGTCACCTCATATCCGCCCTTGACCTCCTTCTCGACCTTGCCCTCGACGGGATCGCCGGACTCGAACGCCGCCCGGATCGACTCATTGAGGGGATTCTTCTCCTCGACGGCGGAGATCTCCTCCTCGACCTCTCCTGTGGCGGCCTTGAGGGCGGCCTTGCGCTTTTCGGGATCGGCCTCCACGCTCTTGAAGTCGTTGAAGGACTTGGGGAACTTGAAGCCCGGACGGAACGTCTTCATCTGTGCGCTCACCATCGAGCCGAAATCAAATTTTTCTTCACTCATTTCTGAACCTGTTGTGTTTTGTGCTATTGGTGCGAATTATACCACAACCTATCCCAATCCTCATGCATTTCCTGCAATACGAAACCAAAACATTGTCCATATGGGAAATATTTAGACAGAATCGCCGAATGAATATTCGGCATGATTTTGAAAAAGCGTGTGTTAAATTACCGAGTTGCGGCCTATAACACTATCGTAGAGCCATGTATACTTCTAAATCACATAGAAAGACGCAATTATGAAAATGACAACAGCCCAAAAACTCCGACATACTCCGTCCTCCCTGAATCAGGTTTGGGCGAGTGACGTTACGGAATTGGCGGAAGAGCCAAGTTTCGAACTTGCGGACTTCCGTTTACCTCAACAGGACAAAATTTATGATAGGCAAAATTGAAACCTGCCATTCTCTACACTTATAGAGAACGTGGCTATCATATCATACTTCATAATTTTGCTCTGATTCTCTATTTCTCTCCACAATATCGCTTCTTTTTCTCTATTTATAGAGGTACTTGCAAAACCTGGTAGGGTGGCGTGTCCCTACGCCACCGCGGCGGGCTGAGGACAGCCCGCCCTACCAAGTTTACAGGGGTTTTGCAAGTACCTCTATAATCTTTAGTTGGTTTTAACCTATTACGGTTTCACTCTTCTATTTAAACCAATATTACCCTTACATTTCACACGGTTTTCAATACCGTAATGTATACCCCATTTGAACAGTTAGCGGACGAGCGCAACAAAATTTCATTGTCCCTTATTATTATCGGCGCAAAATGATATAATCTAAACGTTTTTTCTGCCGAGAATTTTATAGGACATGAACGAGTTGACCATACAGGAATTATCAAACTCCGATTTGATCCGTTCGCGAATCTTCACGATTCGCGGCGTTCAGGTTATGCTTGATAAATGTTGCCAATGTGATAATGTTGCCAATTACCAGGTCCAATTTCCAATAGGCGAAGCGAAAATTAAAGGTCGAAAATTTCGACCTTAGAAGACACTGACAGAAAAGATGCGATGAAAAAGACAGGAGAGCTTGATATAAGAGGAACATTAGTTCGCGTCGTTAAAATCAACGGCGAGGATTATGTTTCGCTTACAGATATGGCAAAGCTCAAGTCTGAAGATGCTCAACAGACAATCAGCAATTGGATGCGCAATCGCATGACACTGGAATATCTCGGGCTTTGGGAAGAATTGTACAATCCGGATTTTAAACCCCTCGGATTCGAAGGGTTTAGAAAAGAGGTTGGGCTAAATCATTTTACAATG
>SUVZ01000069.1 GCA_015061765.1 Lentisphaerota bacterium | reverse complement strand
GCGAACAGAGCCCTTTGCCGCCGGGAATATTCCTCACTTCGAGATGCTTTAGCGCAGGACACTTCTTCACCGTCAGCACTGCGCCGTCGTCAGTCTCTTCAAGCGTATAATCCGCCCCTTCACGATCCATGTAATACCGCCACCACGCCAGCAGCTCCGACTTGTCGCCCGCCTTCAACTTCTCGTGAAGCGTCTTATACACCTTCGTACCGGTCTCAAAAACAACCTCACGCAAAGCCTCTTCGCCGTAGTTGTCGAGCATGTAATTCGCACCGTCGAGTATCGACGCGTGAAAATCACGGTGCAGTTCACCGCCGGAGGCGTACCGAAGCACATGTACATTCGGCTCTGTCATATAAAACCTCTCACAGCAAAATGATTGAAATCGTTTTTGCCGACCGCGATGCACGCGGTTCAGTCATTCTCCTCGATTCGGTACACGTGCACGCCGAACGGCTTGAAGTCGTCCTCAAGCACTCCACCCGGACACGAAACGAAACGACTCTCCTTCATGACCTCCGCCTTATCCGCCACACCCTCGAGTCGAAAGCGCACACGGACGCTTTCCGGCGCCGCATTCACCGTAAGCAGGAACACCGCCCCGTCACAGCGCTTCAGGAGCGCCGTCACCGATGGCTGGCCGAGCGGATCGAACTTCGCGCCAGACAGAATCTCCGCTGGCGGCGGCTGTCTGCCGGTGCGCGCTACGAGCGCCGGCGTAAGCTCCTTCAGCCACGTGGCCAGGTCGCATATTGCCTTCCACCTCTCCGGCGTAGAAGTCACGCCTTCGTTGTACTTCTTGCGCTTCTTGTCGTACCCCCCGCCGTAAGTGTACCAGGTTATGCCGTGGCCGCCGTGAATGATCGCTGCGAAACTCGTCGCGAAAAGCTGTTCGCGAGACGGAAAGTGATCCCAAACGCTCCATCCCTTGAACCACTGCAGGATCGGCCAAAAGCCGCGCACACGCCCGTCACCATATTCCATAGCGTCACGCTTTATCGTCTTCATTGTGCGCACCACATCCGCCACGCACGTCTTGTCGGAAATGTCGCCCTTCTTGCGGCATACCGGATAAATCTCAGGCATGAACACGTCAGTGCCGGTCACGTAGCGCGCGTAATTGGATATCCTATTCCCGGTGCCAACGCCATCAGCCTGACACGTCAGACGGTTCGGATCAATAGATGTGACCGCATCGTGACGATCGCGCACCTCCTGCGGTGTTGCGTGTTCTGACGTATCATCTCCGAGATACCAGGCGAGCACCTGCGGAAATACGCGCCCTTTGTTCATGAAATTGGCGTCGGGATTACGCCACTGCACCCACAACTTCACATCATGCTTTTGGGCGGCATCGAGAAATTCGCGAGCATACGACCTTCCGTACGTCTGTGCAAAATTAAAACCTGCCGCCTTGACATCCGCAAAAGCCTTGTCGAAATTATTTCCATTGAATTCACGCTCACACAAACCGTACAAACCTATTGGAAAGAACGGCTTCCCGTCGACGAGCGTCATACCGTCGTCGCGCAGAGTGTACGACGGCATCCCCTTAGGCACCTCTCCGATATAGAACAGCTTCTTCGCCGTCACTGAAAATCCACGACAGTCCGACGCGTCGATCTCCGCCCAGTGGACGCCCTTCGTGAACGGCTCCGTCCGCTGAACCTTCTCGTGCAGCACATCCCCCTCGCGCACGAAATCTGCGGTGACATCCTTCCCGTCCACGCGAACCTTCACAGAATCCCAGTCCACCGCCGACCTGTCGCGTATCGAGAACGCAAGCCGCACTTTCGCGTCTGTCGTAGGCGATGGCATCGCGCGCCATATCTCCGGCGGCTGGTCGTCAACGATATCAGTCCACCTTCCGTCTGCGACGCCGCCCACCGTGACCTTCTTCAGGACCGGCGTGGACGCCCCGTCCGAGACGAGTACCGCCCTGTACTGCACGAACGGCGCATTCGCCTGGAACGGCCGCGTATAGAACGATGCGTCCGTGCCATCCGGTCCATTGAATTTCGCAGAGAACAGATCCTTGGCTTTTGCCGCCCCACGCCACTGGAACTTCACCGAAGTGCCGGGCGGCGTTTTGGCCACCCACGAAACGCCGCCGCGCCTGTGCACCTCGGAAACAAACGAAGCCTCTTTCACGAACCGTTTCACCGGACCGACCGAAGCAAGGACGATGCGCGCGAACGCCACCTTCTCGCCGGGATCGACGTTCGGGTGATCGAATCCGAGCCTGAGCGCCATCCCCGCCGCACCGTCCGGCACCGTCAACGGCACTTTCACGTCAGAGAATCTCCCGCCGCCGGCGACATAGTAGGGGAATCCTCCCAACGCAATCTCCTTACCCGCAGCATCATACCAAAAAACGGCGTTCTGCCACTTCTCGTGCTTTCCCAGAATTGGGCGAAGCGTGGTGGAAAGCATCTTGTCTGAATACACGCGCATCTCCACCTGGCAGTTCTTCAATCCCTTCGGCAGCTTAACCCGCTTCGACATGGCGTTCCATGCCGTGTCGCATTTAGATGTGGCTCCGCCCACATAGAGGCACTTCAGCCCATTGAAATACTTGCCGGACTCTATCGAGAGCGTCCTGCCGTAACACTCGCTGCGCCAATCGTCGGCACCGACCGGAAACTCCGCTACAGGCTCACCCTGCTCGCGGCAGGTGATTCCCTCCGGATCCACCCGCACACCGTCGGTCTCGTACACCGGCGCCGCAATCGCGGCGGCGGCGCCAAGGGCGCTACGCCCCTCTTTCGAATCCGCTTGTGGATGCGCCGCACACCTTTCACCTCCTACCGCCGCTGCGAACGGTGTCACAACCGACATCGCCGTGATCGAAACGACAAGCATCACTCTGTTCATTTCATGCATCCTTTATGATTTTGTTTTACACGTGGAGAACGTTCCGAGGCCTGTTTCCGCAGAACACCCGACCTTTGAAAAGCATCTTTTACGGCTTCGCCGAATGCGGCGGCAAGCTCCTCCATACCCTTGTCGTTGGGATGACACCCATCGACCGTGCCATCACCGTCGCCGGAATACATCCTACCCTTCGGCAGATACACGAGGTTTTTCCACCCTTCGGCAATCAGTTTCTCGTACAGGGCGCGGACGAACCTGTCCTTCGGCCCTCTGCCACCGAGAGTCACATCGCATTGCTCCGCCATGACTATCGGCGTATCAGGGTGCGCCGCACGCAGTTTGCGCAGGAACGGCTCGTAGTTCAAATCTACATATCCGTGACATCCGGGACCATCTGGGAGCTTAGAGGACGGATTGCTCATATTCATATTCCAAAGGCAGTCAAGCACATAGCAGCTTGCGTCGATCCGTGAAAGGTAGTCTGCCATCGCCGGCTCCATGTGTCCGTTACCCGTAAAGCCGAGGTTGACAGTAGGGACATCAAGCTTGCGTCCGACTATGTTCGAGAACGCCATACCCGGACGCGATGCGCACCCGCCTTGGGTGATTGACGTGCCGTAGAACACGACGGGCTTATTTATGCCGCTACGGCGCGGCGGCAGCGGCTCGATCCTCGCGCCATCCGCCAGCTCGACCTCAAACTTCCTGATACCGTTGTACAGCGGCATGTACACCATGACAGGCGTTCCTGGCGAAATCCCAAAACGTGATATCCTTCCCCATGATGTCGCATTCCTGTTAGCACTGCCATAGATGAAGCCAGTCTGACGGTGTTTCCATTCGCCATCACTCCCCTTCACATAAACGTCGATCCCCGACACCCCTGTCGCCGGCATGTGGGCCATGCCAAGCATGCCATTGTAACGGCAGCCGGGCAGTTTCCGTGGACCGCAGACATCGTAATACGGCGACCAGCGGAACGCCAGAGTTGGCGATGTCGTCTTAAACCTGAACACCATTCCGGCGGTATGATGTTTCAGACTCTGTAGCCCCGAACTCGTGTTGGTGGTCGTCGCCGACGCTGGAAGCCGGTCGTAGAATTCCTCCACGTCCTCAAAGGCCTTGCCCTCCATAGGCAATTCCTTCCCGTCTATCCACTGCACTCCAGACGCACTGGCGACTGAAAATCCAACCGCCAACAAGAACAACCACCTCATGTCACTTCACCCCTTCCATCACGATCTGATGGTCACCGCCGTCGTACAGGCGAGAGAAATCCTGACCGGGAAGCGTAACCGCCGCAATGGCGGAGCGCGGGACCGTGAAGTTCCATATCCACTTTACGCCCTCGTAGCGCCATGCGCTCTTCACAACCCCGGATGGCGACTTGTATTCCGCACGCACAAAACCGAGGCGGCGGTCGGGCTTTGGCGCCATTATGACGGTGCGGAAACCGGGATTGGTCGGATCGGGTGCGATTCCCGCCGCCTTCCGCCAAAGCCACGACACCGCCGCGCCGCGATCTACGACCGCGCCGTCAATCAGCAATCCATACGCCACGTCAGACATACCACTCTGGGAAAGTGCATCCAACACCACCCTCCATCCGAACGCGCCAAGCGACGGCAACGTCCGTCTCGCAATCGCCGCCTTCAGATCCGCGGCCGTGGAGAGAAATCCCGCCCCATCCACAATGCCAAGGTGGATCGCCATCGCAGATGACAACGCATGCCTCCTGTACGGCGGCTTCAGTCTTCCGTCAGCACCAACGAACCGTTCGCGGATGTATGCGCCAGCCTCAAGGCCAACCATACCAAACTTAGGATAGAAGATCGTCATATGTCCAACCCGCCCGAAAGCAGCCTGCTCTATCTCATTCATCATGCGTGACTCCATGAGCCAATAGCACGCGCCCAGGAACTCATCGTCAGTCACCATCCTGTCGCAGCGGTTCGACGAGGCTTCTGCCACCTGATCATGAAGAGACTGCCAATCCCTCTTTACCTGTTCGGACTTTCCAGTGTGCCGCAGCTGTTCGTACGCAGACACCACCTCAGAATCGTATATGCCGGACAATTCCCCGGCTACGATCCTGTTCACGGCATCATTCCCTGTCTCGAAGCGCACAGATCCATCAGTCCACTCCCCGCCAACGACTGCGGCGGCCAGCACAACAATCCCTGCAAACATTTTTCTCCTCCTTACTTTGCGTTGAGAACCTCTTTCATCGGAACGGCCACGAAATCTATCGCGCCTGGCGCTTCGTACACCACAGCAACGCGTCCGTCCGACATATACGCGCAATCCGAATATTCGCACGGACCGGGATCGATCACCACACCCCTGTTCCAGCTGTTCCCGCCATCAAGCGAAGCCGAAAGGGTTATATACATTCTCGGACGCACCGCTCTGCTCGTATTGCTGAAAAGCAGCGCTTCACTGCCGTCCTTGAGAGGCACGGTGAGCGTTGCTCCGTTGCATAGCGCATCAATAAGATTGGTGTCGACCACCCCCTTCCACGTCTTTCCGCAGTCCTTCGAACGATAAACCCGCCGGTTGCCCATCTCTGCGCGGCTGTTGATCATCCATGTGCCGTCGGACAGAACCTCGATCTTTGACTCATCTGTCACACCATGCGTCGGGTTGCCGAAACATTTCCATGTCCTACCATGATCCTCGGAGCCGAATACGTTCACACCGAAGCGCTGCGAGAGAATAACGTGCATCAGAACGCCATCCTTCCGCTGAATTCCGTGTCCCGAGACGATGAACGAGCTGTGCCTCCCGGGCACAACCCCGGGCCAGCGTATGTCATCAGTTATTTCGCGCGGCCCGCTCCAGTTGATGCCATTGTCGGAAGACTCCCACACGAAGAATCGGTACACGTTCCGCCCTCGAGCGTATTCCATGACGTTTGCAAAGCAGAAAACCTTCCCGGCCACCTTGTCCACCAAAAGGCTCGGATCTCCCGCGGCGAAGCGTTCATCCTCGTTCCAGGGAGGATTCCACAGAAACTTCGGCTCACTCCACGTCTTTCCGCAGTCGGTTGAACGCATCACCACCGTAAGCATGGGTTGGCACTCAAACAGATCCCCGTAATGGCAGATGCGTGCGTCGAAAACCACCACTACAGAACCGTCTGGAGCCACTGCGACTGCCGGTATGCGAACAAATCTCGACACCTTGCCTTCTACTCTGTCGCCTCGCTTGAACAGCCTCACGCGCCCGCCCTGGTACGCCTTCGGCAGATTATCGACATTCTTCACATAATCGTCGAGAAATACATAAAGTTCATCAACATCCACCTTACGAGGCATTCTATTAGTCCTGGAGTAACGTCTTACGCAACCCACCCTGCTCTTTGCATTCTCGTCAAGTGCAGCCATGAAGAACCCAGAGTCCCCTTTTGCGTCTTCGTTGCCTCTGCCGCGCAGGAAGAACACAGGCTTGCCGCCGGATTGGACGAGAATATCCCTGTTGGAAAGCTTCTCCTCAAGCATCGTTTTCGTCGCATCGCCCCAAAATCTCGTCTCGCTCCAGCTTGGATGAGTAAGAGCGGCATCAAGAAATCCAACGCCAACCGCCTTGACTCGCACATCGAGGAGCCCGGCGTAATAGGCTATCTTGCCACCCTCGTGAGCTCCTGCCATGCCGATGCGTTCCTTGTCGACGCGCCCATCCATTGCCGCAAAGTCCACCAACAGCCGCGCATTGTGAGCAAGCCGCCCCATTCCAAACCATCCGGATAAACTCTTGTCCGAAAGTCCGCAATTCGACGAAACCGTAACATACCCACGCTTTGCAAGGTCTGAAGCAAACGTCACGCCGTCCTGCGGTTTCACCTCGAACATCGATTCAGGGTTCTCAAGCGTCACCACGACGGCGGGCAGCTTACCCCTCACACCTTTCGGCACCGTGACTAGAACCGATTGAAACGAATTAGGACCGTTCGCTTGACGCCAGGTCTCAAGCGTGAAGCCGCCCATATCTTCTGACTTCACCCTATCCGCCTTGCGCTCAAACACAAACCCCTCAGGCACGGCAAATCGACGCCCCCACGCCTCCCCGTTCGGGAATTTCGCCGCCATTAGCGCCATGAGCGAACATACGTAGGCCAAGGCCGTGACTGGTACCTTCATCCTCTTTTTCATTTTCTTTTCCCCTGCATTCAGAACTTCTCGTCCTTTGCGAGCTGACGGATGCGAATATTGCGGAAATACGGGCTTGCTCCGCCATGACGTCCCTGAAAGCCTATCGCGCCATGCTTCGGAAGCCCGGCAAGCGGCTTCGAGAGCCATGGCTTTATGTCCGTTCCGTCCGGATTCGTCTTCGCGCTCGTGTAGCGGGAAAGATCTTCGTCAACAGTCACGACGCCGTTTACGGACACCTTCACATGATCGCCGCGAGCCCAGATCGTCATGCGGTTCCACTCGCCTGCGGGCTTTCCGCAACTCTTCTCCGGTCCGACATGACCGTAAAGCCCGCCGTTCTTCAGCCTCGGAGGGTCGTTTTTCCACTTGTCCGCATAGTCGTCGAGAAGCTGCACCTCCACCGAATTGGGGATCCAGTGCCTGACATCGCTCGCATAGATTATGACGCCAGAGTTCGCCGCCGGATCAAGTTTGTACTCGAGGTCGAGAACGAAATCGGAATAATCTCCCTTGAGCCAAAGTGCACTGTCCTTGCTGGCGGTCAGCACGCCATCCCCGGAAAGCGTCCATACACCCTTTTCGAAGACGGCAGAATCTTCAAGAGGCGAGGCGATGGGGCTGATCCAGCCGAGTTCCGATGAACCGTATCCGCCACAGAACGAACATCCATAGAACACGACGGCTGCAGAAAGCACAATCGAACCATTTATCATCTTTTTCATTTTATTTCCTTTATTTGTCATTTAACATTCGCTTCCGTACCATGCGGTCGTTGCCGACACTCAACGAAAAGTGACGGTAAATCCTCGCATACTTAAGAAACGCTTCAAAATAGCCTTATCCTGATTCTCGATGCCAGGTGTAAACACGATGCGCATCTCGGAATCTGTCTCAGCGGTCTTGAACCTGATTGTCTGTTCGCCGCCCCCTGACGACTCTCCGACAAGTGCTCCGCCGACATACACCCCAAGACTACCGCCCGTAACATTGAACGTCAGTTCATATTGACAGGCTAAAGTCACCCGCCCAGCAACCATCCCGTCAATCATGAGCAAACCGCCGGTCGCATTGGTCGTCACCGTCGGAGAAGCGTACTCTATCCGGAAACGACGGCCAAGTTCTCCCATGAACACCGGAAGCCAGTCATACTCCACCGCACCGGCATCGACCATGCGGTTGAGGACACGCGGCGCACCGTAGATGTCTTCATCCGCAATGCTCCGCGACATGATAGAGTTGTTGCCGAAATCTATCGCCACGCTTCCCGAATGAAGCCTGTAGTCTTCATCCAGCCTGATGGCTTCCGCCGATTGCCCCACAAGGCAATTGCTGCTGTTTTCCATGCTGATGGATGCATCGGCGAATATGCAGTTCGTCGCATACATGGTACCGTCCCAGGACAGATCGCTTGACGAGAAGACGCTGTTGAGCACGGGGCCCGGCGCCAGTTTCGCCATTGTGGAAGTGTTTCCGTCGTACTTCCTGTTCCCTGCGCCTATCGTACACGACTCTATGCTCCGTGGAGACCCAAACATGCTTTCGCCCCTGTTGCCGTCGATCACACAACAGAAGTACGAGCAGTTGGCGCCCGCAGTAAAAGCGTTGCGTGAATGGTAACCGTCCCCTGCGCCTCCGAAATTACCGACAATGAAGCAGCGACTCGCCTTGGCGTAGGTCAAGGTGCCGACATGGCTGCAGTTGTTTGAGATCATGCAGTCTTCAACCGTCGCTCCAAGAAGGTTTTCAGCTCTGAACGCTGCACCATAGCTGTCGATGACGTCATTGTTCACCGCATCCGTTCCCGTATGCCCTCCTGTCAGCGTGAAGCCGCGCAGTACGGCTCCGTCCCGAGCGAAAACGCATCTCACCGCTCCGGAACCGTTGCCATACCCGTTTGCGTCCGCCCCGGTCGCCGGAGCGCCGATGATGATCGTCCTGTCGCGCCGACCGCTCGCCACGATCGTGACATTTTCCGGAATTATCACGCGGGTGAGCGTACGTGCGTCCTCATGATGCTTTTCCGCTCCTTCCGCCGCGCCATACGTGCCTTCCGCCACATGGATGACGTCTCCGCTCAGGGCGCTCGATGTCGCATCGCGTATTGTCCTGAAGGGATGCTCCTGCGAACCGTCGTTTACGGTGTCTACAGTATTGCAATCAACATAGCGGTCATGTCCGCGAACGACAACAGTGCCCTGAAGTATCTGATCTGTCGCCGTCCCTCCATCTCCATACGTACCGTCGGGCATCTTCCTATTGCCAACAGTGAGCGAAGAAACCGTGACCGTTGCACCAGCGGGGAGGGAGAACTCAGCATCCGAGCCGAGCGTCAAAGCCACTGCGTCATACGCGAACGGCGCGTGGTCGCCAGTGCAGGCCATCTTTCCAAGAACGGTGAGATTGCGGCATCCCGCGAACGCGCCGGCTTTGGTGGATGCGTTCGTGAACGACCCGCCCGTGCCCACATAAATATTCGGCACGTTCGGAAACGATGCCGTACCTGACACGCGGAAATCTCCATTTGAAATTATGAGATCGCCGGTCGTTGTCGATCTGCGCACCGAAAAGTCCTGGAAGAACCCAGCGGCAGTGTAAGCGGGATCGACATCCATCACAAGCGTAATCTTGCCGAACAGCGCAAGCTTATTCACCAGAGACCCTGCAATTCGCTCTTTCTCGCACCCTTTTATCCGCACCGTCGCAGGTTCATCCTCAGATGTAAAGCATAGGCCGGGCGAACCAGTCTCTGACGGATTCGGGCCACCCCAGCTGATGCCGAGAATCGTCTGGTCGTTTCCGTTGAGATGTGTATAAGCGCAACCGCCACTACTGTTCCTGTAGTAGAACAACGTGTTTGGGAATGCATCAACAGCCTTCAGGTCGATATTTGCATCGCGAATCTCGGCACGGTAAAGGACATTGGACGAAGACTGGAATTCAATCGTTCCGCTCGCGCCGCTTCTGCATCCAAAATACGAATTCACGCTGCCTGTGGCAATGTACGGCCCTTTGAATATCATCCTGCCTTTCGGCACAAGATGCAGGTGTGCTCCATTGGTGATGCCCTTCTCGAAAATGACAGTCGGGGACGAGACCAGAGCCGGAGACGTCGAATCGAATATATACGACTGCCCATTGAACGAGACGCGCCCCTTCACCGTCACTTCAGGACACAGCGGCAATATGGAATTCTGCTTTGCGGCAGGGTATGCGCCCGGGCTCATGTAGTCTTGACAGTCTGCGGCAAACTGCATTATCAGGTCGTTCGGAACCACCGCGCAGTTCATGAAGATGTGCGCCGTGCTGATTGCGCCCGTAATCGCTCCCGTTCCGGCACATCCGTCGGCATCGAGGCGGAACACCGCGTTCGATACGAGAGTGCCGCCCGTGTACGTGTTGTTGGGATTGGAGAACGCCACGGTTCCACCTCCCTCGATGATGGCAGGGCCCGTGCCGGAGATAAGCCCCGAATAGACGTTCGTCGTTCCCGCCGCAGCCGTGAATATCGTCGGTTCCGTCATCACATAGGGATTCGTATCAACCGACCCCCATGCGGCACCAATAGATGCCGCAAATACGATTATCACCATGCATTCACGACGGACCTTTGATATGCATCTTGCAATCTCATTCATGGTTATCATCTCCTTGGACAAGTTGTGGAAGATGCGGCAATTATAGAACAACAGAGCTGGAAAAATGTTTTTCAAATTATTTTTCGCACAATTGAAACATTTTATAAAAAGAAAAAAAATAAGAGAAGAATATCGCCGGTTGAAAATCGAGTGTGCAAAACGGAAATAGGGCTTCAATTGGCGGCAACACATATTAGCCGACGAGGACACAACGGCGAAGGCGCATCCTCCTAAAACAGCAAAACCGGTTTCACCTGCATCGACTTTCCGTTGTGAAAACGCTTTCCCGTTATACCACAAACGATTTCAGAATTGACCGGATGTTACATCTGTGACAGCCAGTCTTTAAGCAAAAATGCACAAAAGTGCGGGATGGTATATATGCCATTTTCAAATCCGATATTTCCAGATGCCAGCTTTACGCCAAAGGCAATGTCAGGATAACGATCCGATTCAATAAGCGTCCTGAGGGATTTGGAGCGTCCACCTGTCGCCTTTACCTCTATTGGCACGATATTTGATCTTGAACGCAAAAAGAAATCCTCTTCCAGTTTGGAGTCTTCCCGTCGGTAGTAATAAAGTTCTCCACCTGATTTCCTGATGGCCTCGCCGACAATGTTTTCGAAGAGACCTCCCTTGTAGGTATGGATATTTCTGTTTGCACGCAGGTCTTCCTGGGCTTCATCATCAAGTTGCGCTACAAGAAGTCCGGTATCCGCAAGATAAAGTTTGTACCGGGAAGCATCGTAATTGCCTTTGAGTGGCAGTTCCGGAAAATTCAAACAGTGGCACACATTGACTATCCCGGCATCCCTTAACCATTCCACACACCCCCAGTAATCCTTGAATCGTGCTCCACGTTCTATCTTGGAAAGTATGAACTTTTTGTTTTCTCTGGCCAACTGTGCAGGTATGTGCTCCAGCACGTTTGCAATGCGGGCCTGTTCAATACCCTTCGCATATTTGCGGACATCATCCCGATATGCCGAATTTATCTGTCTCTGAATGTCCACCAGCCCATGAAAGGTTCCGCTCTCTACATGGGATTTTACCGCCTCCGGCATTCCACCTGTAATGCAGAAATCCAGAAACAGCTTTGGAAACACCGCCATCTCTGCAGCACTAAATGGAGATACGTCAACAAGATGGGATAGCAATTCGGCGGCAATCGTATCGGAATATCCCTTCGCATGAAGAAACTCTTCAAAGTCGATAGAGTGCATTTCGCAGTCAACCCTATAGCCCACACTGTTGCTTGATATCTGACGGTAATGCAACCCAAGCAACGAACCGGAGCATATCACGTCAAATCGTCCATCCTGACAGAAGAACTTCAGCGATGTCGTTATGTCGGGATGCTCCTGTATTTCATCAAAGAAAAGTAAAGTTTCTCCCGGAACAAACGCAAATGAATTTTCAATCCGGGAGATAGCGGCAATGATACTTTTAGGGGTGTAGCCATCTACCGTTATCGTTTTGAACACAGGACTTTCGACAAAGTTGATTTCAATGACATTTTTATAGTTCCTGACGGCAAAGTTACGAATAGCTGCGGTCTTGCCAATTTGACGGGCACCTCTGATTATCAGCGGTTTTCTTGAGTTCTGAGACTTCCAATTTTCAAGAAAAGCGTCTATTTTTCTCTTAAGATACATAACCTCATCTCCTTAATCGGCTCATATGATATCATAAACACCTCTCATCCGCCACATTTTTCGTAGCGAATTATCACACTTCTATAACACTTTTCGTAGCGAATCACAAGATACATACAACACTTTTCGTACCGAAACATCCCATAACCTTTTTCGCTTTCATGAGGAACTCGGTGATTAAACCTAAAAACGGCTGTTGATTTTAACGCAGAGGCGCAGAATAACGCAGAGAAAAAGTGAAGTTCTGTGGGGAAATGGAAAATACAAGAATTTTTCTGACGGAGCGAATCTTCACCAATTGGGTGTCGCTTGTATAGTGTTGCAAAAATGAAAATAACTTTCAAAACAAAAAAAAACACCGTTTTCTCTGCGCCTTTGCGTCTCTGCGTTAAAAAAGAACCCGCTCTACTGCCGA
>SUVZ01000068.1 GCA_015061765.1 Lentisphaerota bacterium | reverse complement strand
TTCACCCACCCGCCGAACGTATACCGTGTGCCAGGGCCAATCGGAATGTTCTGTTTCGGGAAACTGAACGTTTCGGGGCTGTCGTTCTCCCAGACCAGCGCGCAGGACTCTTTACGTCCTATTCCATCTGCCACTCTCCATTTTACAGGCAGATGCCACCCCTTGCCTTTCATGGAGGATTCAAACCCTCCGTTGAGCACCAACTGCGTCTCGTCCGCAAGCAGCGGCAACATAAAGAAAACTGACGCCGCCAGACAAAAACAATTCTTCATCTCCATTGAATGGGTCCTTCCTTGTTACTTTTCGGCAACTCTTCCATCACCTGAACAGAATGACCGTTCCGACAACCTCGCGAACGGCATATATCACAACACCGCCTTCGTCATCCATGCCAGGAACATATTCCATTCTGACAGAGACTCTGCCGGATCCGGCTGAAAATCTCACCTGCCGCCTTCCTGACGAATATGAGCCTGCCAAAACACCATCCACATGGATGTTCAGTGCTCCGGTGCCTATCACGTCAAAATCAACATAGAACCAACTGTTGCGCATATCCGCAAGAGGCAATACACAATCCACTGACCCAACAGGTATGTAAACCTGATTGGCGGCGGTTGCGCGCACCTCAGGAGAGACAGCAGTCACGACAAGTCTTCTCCCGCCAAGGTATTTTGCATACAAGGGACGCCAATCGGCTTCAACCGCGCCGGCATCCATGCGGCCGTTCATGATGCGCTGACAGCCAAGCAAATCCTTTGCGTCATCAATCCGATATGAAACAATCGAAACATCGCCAATGTCAATCGCGACATTTGCGCCGATCACGGGATGGTATTCGGAATCAAAAGCCAAAGAATCCAGATTTGTCACGATACAATCAGCAATATGTTCCTGCAAAACGTTCGCGGGTTTTGAGACGAACACACAATTCCGAATCGTACAATGAGGTTCCTTAGATAGCCAAGAACCTAAAATGACCGAATTCGCTATCTTGGAGTTCTGGCTCGCATAATAGCCGAGTATTGCGCCTTTGCCTCCATTCAGATCAAGATTATCCTTGCCGATGGTACAGGAATCGACATCATAGAAATACTGCATCGCCTGCTCGCCTCCCACGTTTCCGTCGATGATGCATCTGTAGAATCCGCACTCGCGCCCGACAGAAGCTCTGACCGTTGCTGTATTGTTCAATATCCTGCAATCGATCAACGTCGTTTTCAGCGCGGCGCCGCTGCGGGCGGCAAAGTTGTTTGTGATGATGCAGTTCTTCGCGACTGCGCCAGTACGCGCAATTATGGCCCCACCGTCATTGTCGTCCCTGGCTTCCGAACCCGTTGAGGTATGTCCGCCGGTAAGGGTAAAACCGTCAAGAACGGAGCCCGACCCTTCAAGCATCGCGCAACGCACTGCGTCAGGACCGTTCCCATAGGAATCAGCCGACACAGTCGCAACGCTTCCCGTTATGATCGTGCTTTCAGGTCCGGCAACCGACCTTACAGTCACATCCTTCGGCACAAGCACGCGGGAGCCAACATTAATCGGACTTGTCTTGTCATCATCAATAGGATTCGTGTGGAACTGAATCCCTTCTGACTCCCCATAGGTTCCTGCCGCCACCAGCACCACGTCTCCAGCAATCGAATTAGTAGTTGCGGCACGAATAGTCTTCAGTGCATTGTCCGCAGACCCACCAAAATTGAAATCCGAGCCGTTTTCAGCATCCACATACCATGTCTTCCCATAGATTGCGCGGATCGTCGCCGAACTATCCGAGATTTGAAGCGTATACCTGTCGGACACAGCGGGATGTTGCACTCCATTCACTTCAAAACCCACGAACGGTCTTGTTCTGGCGGATGTGGCGACAACCGTAATTTCGGTCGCATCCGCAAAAATGTTCGTGCCGACATTCGCCCCTTCGACGGAAACTCCGCCACCTGCACCTTCTATCACGCACCTCATCAGCGGATCGGACTGCACTGCGCCGCAATCGACCCTGCCGGATGTTACGACGGGATCTCCGTTGAAATCGCAATAGACATACCCTGGAGGCAAAAGCAGCGCCTTCTCGGGAATGCGATATCCCTGTCCTTTGCCGATCGCCGGGCTTCCAGCCAGATTCCGCCATCCGAAGTCAGACGAATGCACGAACCACGAAGAATCCGCATCACTGATCAGACTGCTCTTGTCTTGTCCGTCCAACAACCTCATCGGAGAAGCGCAAACAGAGTCATAATAGTACACATGCGCATTGCCGCTTGGACTGCTACCGTTATTGCCGTTGCCGAATGATAGGCAGTTAAACACATACATCTCATATCCGCCCATGAACGCATATTTTTCATTATTGGCAAAAGTACAGTTCACCGCCCTTCTCATATTGTATGTTGTCGATTCTCCACGGTTGTCCGCCACGACGCAAAACGCCATTGAACCGAAAGCCATTGCCGAACCGCCTGTGCCTGCATAGTTGTCGACAAAAAGAGTACGGTACGCATTCTGTCTGAAAAGAGCGCCTCCTCTTGCAAAAGCCGAGCAGTTGGACACAACGCAATCAATCAGGAGTGAAGCTCCGCCGCCTTCCGGTGTTCTGCAGTAGACTCCGCCGCCGTCGCCACAGGCTGAAGCGTTTAACGAACCGCCATCGCTTTTTAATGTGGCACCGTTGCATATGGTAACCCCTTCGAACACGACATTCGTGGCCTGAATATCAGCATCACTATTCCCCATTCCCATTAAATCTTCCGCGATATACGCCACGCGAACCGCCGACGGACCGAGACCATGCGCATCAGTCTGATCATGATAGCCCGAAAGAAATACGGTATTCTTTCCTTCCTTCGAGCGTATCTTCAGATGAGGCTGAGTAATGACTATTCTGTTGGTCATGCCGCCCGCAAAATACTCGCCCCTGTCATAAGTTCCGGGAAGAAGAGTAACGATGGACGGTACACCGTCCGCATTCGCGAGCTCTACGGCCGCGCCGACCGTTTTCTTAGGGCCTGTATTCCCCGAAACAAACGTCTCGCTCAAACCATCCCATTCGTCATTGCCGTTCTGTGCATCGGCAAAATACTCGATTTCGGAAGCAGTTACGGCAATGCTGATGCCAATGAAACCCAACAGAATAAAATACTTCACTTTCATGTTTTAATCCTCTTTCTTCTAGCGTTCAACACAATCGAAAAGCATCTGTACGATGCGTCCTGAGCCGGAGGCGTTCGGACTCCACGGGAAATACCACGGATTCGTGTCGTGATAGCGTTCACCGACGATATACTCATCCGAAACGGAATATTTGAGCGTAGCCTCCAGCGCCTGTTCCGCGAGATCGAACTTCCCTGCGCGCATCCATGCCGCCATCCACTGCTTTTCGCTCCAGGTGGTGTACCAGATGTGCCTGTTGAACTCCGGCACCGGCGACGGGTGGCGCATGTACAAACCGTTTTCGTTCGCAAAGCCGCGGCGCAGAATGTTCTTGCGCAGACGCAGAAGCTCGTCCGTCGTAAGAAGTCCGCTTTCCGCAAACCCCGCCGGGTGCAAGTAGAAGAACCCCTGGTTCACGAGGTCCTCTTCGCTTTCGCCGGTTGCGGTGATCGGAAGGAACAATTCGTCCTTACCCTTCGACTTCTCTCTCCAGCCGTCAAGTATCTTCACCATTGCTGCGCGGTAATCCTTCCATTCGGCGCGAACCTCTGCGGCATTCGTCTCCGCGAACATCTCGCAGGCCTTTGCATACCATTCGAGCGCCTCCATGTTAACAAGGTCCGTATGCCCCCAATGCTGGAGTCCGGAATGGGAATCCGTAGACTTCATCGCGGGGAAGAGTCCGTCCGCCGTGCGTTTCGCCCTGATCCATGCAAAGGATTTCGCGGCCTTTTCAGAATGCCTCCTCCACATCGCGGTGTTGCGCGTTGCGACACAGTGCTGCGCGAATATCCTCAGAACATAGGCCGTATCTCCCGCCCAGTTGTTGCGGAACGGGCCTGCCTCTCCGCTTTCCTGAACGCAATGCGTCATGTAGAAGTCGCATATCTCGTCTGCATAGTTGGAAAGTCCGATGAGATTGAGCGCTGTCACCACATGGATGGACTCTCCGGGCCACACCAGACGCTGAAGTCCGCCCTGACGCGGAAGCACATGGTTCGCGCCGTTCGCAGGCATAGCGATGCACTGAAGCATCTGCACCGCAAGATGCCGCACGACTTTTCTGCGTTCCCGGTCGCGGCGGGCCGTCTCCGGCAGAACAAGTCGGGAGAGCTCGGATTTCCACGATGCCTTCATCGACGAACGCGCCGCGTCATAGCCGATGGACGGCTCTTCGCCCCGGCCAAGGATGAAATCCACGGTCTTATTCTCGCCGGGCTTGAGCTGTACGGAGAACCTGACGCCTCCCTTTTCGGCATCCCATGAAAACCCGGCAACGCTCTTTCCGCCGAACGACACGAACCTGTCTCCGCTCCGGAACGCATCTCCTCTTCGGCTCCAGTCCGCCGCCGTTATTTTCATCCACTTATCCACGTCGGCCCTGTAGAACGAATATACATCCGGGCCCGAATGGACGAGCATCATCTCCGGCGCACATCTCAACAGCACGAGAAACTCTCGCTCGACCGGGGCCCCGCTTTCATTCGCAAACGATGCCCTTGCGAATATCGAAGGTTTCCTCCCGAACGGGGAACACGCCGAAAGACCGACACGTACACCGTCATCCGACCATGACTGCGAATGGTCCGGCGCCCCGTCGGCGGTGACGTTCAATTCCGCGGACTTGAAGTCGAACGGCGTTCCATCCCCGCGCACAAGCCATGCCGCATGCGCGGACTGCTTCGAATATGGAAGGTGCCAGTCTGCATTGTGTTCATTCTCAGCGAACACGAGCTTACCCTCGCGCCAGAAGGTAAGCAGACGTTCGGAGAGAGGTCCGTGCAGATAGCGACGCGTGGTCTTAGGCTTTTCCCAGCGCGGAACCACACCGTCATCCGGTGCGATCTGCCGCGGCGGCGGCTTTACCGGCTCAAACTTCAAGACTACATGGTACGAAGCGACCGCAAAGACCGCAAAGCCCGTTAAATACAATATCTTCTTCATGTTATATTCACCCCGCTTATGAAATTGGTGATTCACGGTTTTCTTCCGCTCAACCAGCGACGAACCGGTTCATCGTACAGTTTAAGCGTAAGCCAGGCAAGGAAGATCGATCCCAATGTAAAACCTGCGGCAATGGATACATGTACGCTCAACGGATACGCCAGCGCGTTGTCGACCGCCCATGCATGGTAGATGTGGATGAACGGATAATGCACCATGTAGAGCGGATAGGAAATTGCGCCGAGAAACCTGCACAGCCTCACCGACGTTGCGTTTTTCACCTCGCCGCCAGCGCCGACGCAAAGAATGAGAGGAAACGCCACAAACAGGCAGAACAGCTCGAAAATCCCGTTCAGAGGATCCGCCATCTGATATGTCCAGCCATCGCCTTTGGCGAACATTCCGGTACGGGGAACCATGATGACGGCGACAAGAGCAGCGGAACAAAGCCAAAACGCATGAGGCAGACGGAGGAACTTTCTGCTGCGGGCGATGAACATGCCCATCAGAAACGGAAAGAGAAGCCTGATCAATCCGCCGTACACGCCGCCGGCACTCCACGTAAGGCCGAAGCCCGCAGTCAGCGAATACCGGGCGCGCCCTGCAAGATTGCCCCATATGTCGAACTTCATCACAAAGCATACACTGAGAACGCCAGCAATGATCATGAGAAGAGCCAGCATTCGCTTCCCGAGACGCCTAAAGACAAGCGCGTAGAGAATATTTGCGACATACTCGTATGTGAGTGACCAGTTGGGTCCGTTGAACGGATTCATATTGAATACGGCAACGCCGCCGACAACGCGCGGCACTGGTAGCATAAAGCACGTCATCGCGAAAAGCAGTCCCGCCATCCACAAGGGGAGCCGCGCCATGTTCGGATCCACCCACTTTCCATATATGAGATAAACGGCAAATCCGAGAACACATCCGAGCACTACAAGCGGATGCAGACGCAAAAGCCGCCGCCTGGAAAAATCCCAGTACGACATCTTCCCCCATCTGTCATCATAGGCGTACGCTATCACAAAACCCGAAAGGGCGAAAAAGAAATCCACGGCAAGGTGTGCATGCCCCACCCACTGCGGCCACATCCGCGACGATGGCATATAGCATTCGCACACATGGGAGACGACGACGAGAATCGCCGCCACTCCGCGAAGTCCATCAAGAATATCATACCTGGTCTTAACGTTTTTCATGTCACATATAGTATCATTTTTCAATGACCCGCTCATATTCAAATCGACAAAAGAAATATATCGGTTCTGACAACACAAAAAACACACCTCATGGTACAATAGACGCATGAAGTCACCGAAGAAAGTTCTTATCGTGCTTGAGATGAATGATTTATCAGGACGCCAGCAGTTGTCCGGCATACTTCGTTTCATCGGAACGTCACACCTCTGGAGCATCCGACTGATTCAGTGCTACAAGGAGCATACGGCAGAACTGCTGAAGCATCTGGACATCAACAGCTTCGATGGTCTCCTGGCAAACGTCAACGCAGGCAATTCCGACATTTCAATCCAGAATGCGCTCCTGTCCTTCGACCTTCCGGCGGTTTTTATGGATTCAGAGCCCCAAAGATCCGCTCCGAACAAAACGGCTCCACGGACATACATTCGCGTGGACAACCGAAACATAGGCATATCCGCAGCCAGGCATCTCGCATCGCTTGGAAACTTCTCCAGTTTCGCCTTTCTGCCGCAGGAGAACAGCCCGCACTGGAGCATCGCAAGGGGGAAGGCCTTTCGCGAAGAGCTCAAGCACATGGGACGCACCTGTATCTTTTTCGAGTGCAAATCCGCTGATGAAAACAGTTACAACGCAAAGCTTGCAGCCTGGCTGACGTCCCTTCCTAAGCCGGCCGCGTTGTTCTGCGCATATGACGCCTGTGCTGTCAGGGCGGCAATGGCTTGCGGCGGATGCAAGATCTCAATACCCGACCAGATATCAATACTCGGCGTTGATGACGACGAACTCATGTGCAATCTCGTCTCCCCGCCGCTTTCGAGCGTAAAGCCGGATTTCGAGGGTGAAGGCTTTCTTGCGGCAAGGACGCTCGAGATGATCATGAACCGAAATTCCCCCTCACGCCCGAAGTTCATGGCATGCAAGATTGGCGGCATATCAGAACGGGGGTCGACACGCCCCCTGTCGCCTTCGGGTTTTCTTGTGCAGCGTGCGGTGGACTTTATAGACAGGAACGCCTGCAGAGGAATTTCGGTTAGCGATGTTGTGACCCATGCCGGCGTATCGCGCAGTCTCCTGTCCCTTCGCTTCCGTCAGGTACGGAAAGAAAGCATACTTCAGACGATCCGCGGCAGGCGCATACAGGAAATGAAGAGACTTCTCTCCTCAACTTCCTATCCTGTCGCGCGCATAATCTCAATGTGCGGATTCAAAAGCGAGAACAGCCCGAAAAACCTATTCCGGAAAATGTCAGGCGTTACGATGTCCGAATACCGTAGGCAGCGCAGCACAGAAGACGCGAAGCACACCACCCGATGACATCCCCCACCCTTGCCAGTTCCGGAATAATCGGGGAAGAACCATGAAAAGAGTTTCATTATTAGATTATTTTTGCCGATTTTGAGAGCCATTCCCGTTTTCTGCAGAATCCAACTCAGCGGCAATAGTACCACACATCCGCGCCGCCGCAACAGCAAATCACTCAAAGCGGCGTTATAGAGACGTTCATGGACAATCTTCAAGGGAATGCCGATCAGAATTGAGCAGAGTTTCCGTCTCAATCAACGTATAGATGTTTCCCTCGATCTGCGCAGATTTCCAGCTCAAGTCGATTCCAAGCCGCTCAAGCTCGCGCCTGTACGCACCTGTTCCTGGCACTATCTCCTTCATGTGCTCCGTAAACACATTCTGGCATTCAACAAGCCGTGCCTTTTCTTCGGCAGAGAATATGTCGATCCTCGGCAGCTCATCGCGAATCAATCTGTGAGGATCTATGTGGATTTCCGGACACATCATACCGTCGCGGCAGTCTTTCTGTGTGTGGGGGAGGGCTTCAAAAGCGAGAGAAAGTGTTTAATTAATTGAATATTAAACCATCTTTTTAACTTATCTTGCTTTTTCGAAGGATATGCCCCTTGATTTCCCCACGATTCTCTATTCCTTGATTCTTCAGGGTTTTCGGATAACACATCCCTAACCTTCTACTGCGGAATAACAGCTTGCGCAGGGGCAGCCAGCGTACCCTGTATGCAGACCGGAGCGTATCCGAGATTCATGATGATCGTCCGCTTTCCTGCAAGATCGCAATCCAACGACTTTAAAGACGTGCTCGAATCTACAACTATGGCCAAAGCCTCATCGCCATGGATGCTTGTCACGTATGCGAGCGAGCCATTGCGATAGACCATATTCCAGCGCCCTTTCTTCTGAAAAGGCTCTATCCGCTGCGAATAGATACGCATCCACTTGGCAACTTCATCCTTCTGCCAAGCAGGCAGTCTCTCAAAATCCATCGAAACCATTGGCACTCCGGCCATCGCCGCCATGAAGTGACGGGCGATATTATCCTTGGTTTCATGCTGCGACCAGAAGATCGGGTCGGCATGAACCGGCACGCCATCGCCTACCGCAAGACGTATCTGGGCTATGCGCATGATGTTGCAAAGCCATTCGAAAGGAACGTCTCCCGCCCGGAACTGCGTACCGAGTTCAAGAGTCAACGGCGTTGCGTAGCTCTGGCGGAACTCAAAAAGCCCATCCGGCTTCACGGACTTAAGCCTGTTCATGAGATTGCGGACATAGCGATACCCAAACCCGGAACGGGGCTTTTCGACCGACGGTTTTATGTAGTCCAAAAAGTCGATCTTCAATCCGTCGAGATCGGAATCCTTCAGGAGGCGAACCAGCTGTTCCGTCACAGACTCCATCATTTCGGCATCTGCGACATCTGTCAGAACATTACCCTCGAACGGCTCCTGTCCGGCAAGCCTGCCTCTCCATTTGGCATAGGCCGGTGAACGCGTCCCTATGAAATAGGGAGACACCCACACAAGATATTTGAGCCCCAACGCACGCATTCTCTCACGATGCGCCTTGAAATCCGGGAATTTCTCAAGTGAGAAACCATCCCACTTGCCGACATCACGATACCATTCTTTGATGCTGTCAGGATTGACGCGCTTAGATTCGTCATAGCTCCAGCCATCATCAAGAATGAACGTGCCAAAACCCAGCTTCGCGGCAATCTCACCCGTCCGCTCCACCCAATCCTGAGAGAGTGCGGCATGCACCGCATACCATGTGCAATACACCGGTTTCCATGCCGCTTCGGGATACCGTCCCTTGCTGTACGAAAGGGAATTTCGCCAATCAGCAAGCGCATCAGTCCACACGACAGAACGGCGATCTATCGTCACCTTGAACGGCCGGATCTTTCCGGAAGCGTCGGCTGCAACAGTCAATGTGACGGCATACACCCCCTTCTCCTGATTTATCTTGGACGAAATGCGGCAATCCCATTCAAGCGCTTCCGCCCCGAAAGACAGCCTATTCGTTTCGGACATGTTGAAAAAGGCCATGTACGGCATATCGCACATCGAACTTGTGTTCGCCGTCATCCACCATTTACGCTCCAAAAACGGCTGCTGATAGTCAGGACGCCATATCTGCTGAATGTCGGATACAGGAACGTCAAAGGAAACCGAAACCTTTTGTCCTCCATTGGGATCAATGGTCTGCACCCTGACATCTCCCTGTTTAGGAAGATCGATCCCTAATTCAGTCATCGAGGCATTGGCGCACAGAACAGTACACACTAACGCAATTATTGTATAAGCAAATCTATTCATTGCCGCTCCTTATATCAAAACCAAGATAGATAACGCCACCTGCATCTGTCTGCAACCTGACTTTACTGTAAAAACAAGTGCTCATACACCTAAAAGTGCCAATGGTACGGCATAAAAACCATCACCGAAAGATAATACATCATTCCCCGAATAGAGAACTATTCCCGTAAAACGCGTCTTCGCCAGATTTTTGGAAAACCATTTCAGATGCTTGAAATCATCGGGATAAACCGTTCCCGATTTCACCTCTATTCCCAAAAGTTCTCCGTTTTCTGCTTCAACAATGAAATCAATCTCCCGCTTGTCACTGTCACGATAATGTGAAATCTCATATCCAATGTCTAATTCTGCCAAAACGGACAATTGATGACACACCCATGATTCAATCAGTTTTCCGCAATCGTCGGCATCATAATACACTTGATTCTCGTCCCATCCAAGCAAATTGGCGACAAGGCCGGAATCCCCTGCGAAATATTTCGACCGCTTCCCTATTTTCACATAATCGCTTTTGCTCCACGCCGGAACTTCATCAATGACATAAAGTGTTTTGAGTGCGGTTATATAGCTGCCGAGCGTCTCTTTTCCCAATTGCGACACCGCACACAAATCTTTCAGCTCGAACAGCTTTGACGAATAAGCCATAAGCCAATACGCCGTCTTTTTGAGGGCGTCGACTTTTCGTATTTCCGTCACGTCTTGAATATCTTTCGTCAGCAAATCGTCTATATATTCCGCGTACCATGATTTTCGGGAACGGACGGAGAAATTCAACGGTTCGGGATAGCCGCCACAAAAAGCACAGTGGATTATTTCGCGCTTGTCCAGTTTGATTGGACACGACGAGAAATCCCTCTGAAACGCCATATCGAGAAAATGACCCTTACCGCCAAGAATCTCGCCGAAAGAAAGTGTGCGAAGTTTGACTCTTCCCAATCTTCCGGCAAGTGAATCCTTGACCGCTTTCACAAATCGCAGATTGGAGCTCCCCGTAATAAGATATTGCCCAGGTGTATTATCGCGATCAATTTTCATCTTTATCGCATTAAGCAACTCGGGTACTTTTTGAATCTCGTCAATGACAAACGTACTTGCATTTCCACGCTCAACAAAACTCAACGGATCGCTCTTTGCTGCAGACAGATATTTCTCATCATCTAAAGTCAAAAAACGCACGCCATTTCCTGCAACAAAACGGGAAAGCGTAGTTTTCCCTGTCTGACGCGCGCCAGTCAAGTGAACACCTCTTCGCTCATTAAGAACGGTTTTCAGACTCTGCTCTTGCCACCTTTTTATCATATTACAAGACTTCCAAAACTTTTTTTGCGAGCAATTATAACATAGCGCCAGTTGAAAAGTCAATTAGATCCCGGTTTAAAAGTCAATTAGCACATCGTGTAAAAGTCGATTAGCACTTACAGCAAGGACCGAACCAGCCAAGCCGCTCGCAGCCGGCGAACCGATCCAACATTTCAGTCTTGGCAATAATCAACCGTTTCAAACCCCTCTTTTTAACTTATCTTGCTTTTCTCGAAAGGTGCATCCCTTGATCTTCCATTTATATCCTCAAAAACATCTGTATGATACCACTTACTCTCGCCGCTTTCAACCCTCGCGCTCACCGCGAAGAACAGGGCATTAACCCGAGGCCGGATGCCGAGAGGCGAATCTGTCACACCGCCGGGAGGAATGCCGTCAATTCTGAATACGTTCTATCCGGGCATAGTCGAAGCGGATTTTCCCGACCCCGCCTTCGCGCACAAGCAAATAGTAGCAATGATCCTCGTCGGCCTTTGCGAAATCAATCACATACCGAAGCGATCCGGAATCGCCTCTCGGCGTGGGGATGCGTCCGTGCGCGTTCTTCAGCGGGTTCGGGTTGCGGAGGTTGATGTTCCACGACCTGTGCTCACCCTGAACCGTATGGACATCGGCGACAAACCGGAATCTGGCGTCCTTTTCGCCCTTCCACACGCCATCGGGAAACACCAACCGGGCGCTGCCCTCGCCCATCTCGTAGAATCCGTCCTTCATCGGCATGGACTTCTTTCCCGACAGACCCGCTAGGAACGGGCAATCCTTCATCGGATCGTTCGACTCCCATATGACCTGCGGCTTCTTCTTCGACCTGAATTCCGGAGCCGCCGCCCTGGCTCGCCCCCGAATAGGTGATATGCCGTTTATCCACATATGGACGAGAAGCGAGCCAATTGACCGCACGGTTGATTCCCAGTATGACAGAAAAGAAGTGAACCGCTTCGCGGGACACCGTCAGGCCGGCGACAGGATAGGCGCGGGCTTTGCTGCGGCCGTACAGTCTGCGACACTTCGCCTCCTGCCTACCGTACAAGGCCTTGCGCTCCTTCGCGTCTTCAGGCAAACGGAATCCATGCACACTCATGACCAGCGTTACATACCTGCTGTCTCCGCCATGATTGTTCACGAGCCATCCCGGTCCGGCCCCAGGGCATCGCACACGCGCGGGCAGCGGGGACGCCGCCCCTCCCGGTGAGGCGGCAAAACGCCCCATGTGCGGCGGCAAACGCCCCATGAAGATTTCAAAACGCCCCATGTCCGAAAGGCATGGGCCGCATGACCAAAACAAAACGCCCCATGACGAAACGACATGGATCGCATGAGTAAAACTCAATGCGATTTTCCCCGTTTCCGTGGGGATAGGCCCCGCAAAAGCAAGAGAAAGCATTCATTTAATTGAACATTCTCAGCTCGTTTTTAACTTATCCCAATTTTCCGAAGGGTGTGTCCCCACGAAATTCCAAAGAAACCATATCTCTCAAAACCGCCGCCTGTCCACTTGAAATTTCCAGCACAGCAAGTAGGGTCTGTCCCCGCAG
>SUVZ01000067.1 GCA_015061765.1 Lentisphaerota bacterium | reverse complement strand
GCCGTATCATTCAGAGAAGCACCGATGTTCCATGTGCGGGAATTCTCTACATTGTGGTAAACAATGTTATCTTCACGCGCAAGATCTTCAAGATTGAACTTCGCCGAACGCATCTGCCGCGACCACTGGGCATATTTCGGCACAAACGATTCGTTCACCCATCCCACAAACGCCGCCATCAGCACCGCAACCACAAGCATGGGGCGCACAATGGATAGAAAGCCCACTCCACTTGCGCGCATCGCAATAAGCTCCGAATGGCGACAGAAACTCCACATCGTGTAGAGAGCCGCCAACATCAGACATGCAGGAGCCAGCCACTTGAAGTATGGCGAAAGATAGCCGGCAAAGTACAGCACACACAACCCCAACCCTGGCTTAGCTTCAAGAATTCGGTTAAATATGCCAAAAAGCTCAAAAAGCACATAAATCGACATGAAACCAGCAAGACAGTATGCCAAAGGCACACAGAATTCCCGGAAAACATATCGAAAAAGAATGCGCATGGCCGGGTATTATATCATAATTAGAGCGATTGGAGATATGCAGTTGATAGTTAACCATCTGATTCTTCTCCACAAATCTGCACTTATCTACACAAATCAATCTGAGACAATCTGTGTGGATTTGTGGATACACCAACCCATCCCGGGGTACATTTCTATAGGGTCACCCCTGATTCTCCTGATCGATTCGTGGGGTGGACCAACAACGCTTGACATCCTTGCGAAGAAACGCAAGGGTGTGAATGTGGAAGTGGTGACATCGCCGCGCGGCAACAAGCTTGCGCAAAGCGATATCGAGAAGTTCAATGACCAGTATGGAGGCCTTTCAGTCAAGACCAGTGCCGCGTTCCATGATAGGTTCCTAATTATCGACGACAAGGAACTTTATCTTATAGGTGCGTCGCTCAAAGACCTCGGCCGCAAATGTTTCGGTTTTTCATCCCTCGCCAAATCCAACATCACCGACATTCTCACGAGATTAGGAGTTAGGGATTAGGGGCGGAGTCAGGAATTAAGAGTCAGGAGTTACTAGAAGTTAGGAGTCGAAGTCCGCCTATCCCTACAGAATCTTAGCTTGTTAAATGTTGCCAATGTGAAAGTGTTGCCAATTTCAGTTTTCAATTGCCAATGCGGGCGGCGTAAAAATTGACAACTGACAGCATTGGGAATGGCAACATTCTCACACTGGCAACATTACTCATCTCTCATCTCTTTATTATTCTCAACTTTCAAAAATCAACCTGAACCCCACCGCAATTTACACTCCGCAAGAGCCTGGCCCCACAGAATCCAATTCATATCATTACCAGCAAGACACTCAACGAGTTTTTCCTGCATTTTGAATGTCAATCTTCTCTATCTTCCCGTTCTTGACAGCGGCTTCTACAACTCTATTGCCAGGAAATGCCAGCTTGAACGAATAATCCTTCCAATCTTCCGGTACGCCAAGGCCTATCACTGGATCGCCGTTTTTATCTTCTGAAAGAAGCATCTCGCAGATAGCATACAGACAATTGGCGGCGGCGGTCATGAACCAAGGCCGGCCGAGCGGATGCACAGGCTCGTTTATCTCGTGAAACTCGCCCCACACGCCGCCGCTGCGGTCGGCCTCGACCATCCAGCGACACGGAGCATCCTTCATTCCGGCGCGCTGTGCTGCTATTGCCGTCCATGCCGCGTACCACGGACACACCTGACGTCCGCGCGCATACATATTTCCGACCTTCCTTCCATTCTCGAAGAACCATTCGACCGCTTTGCGCTGGGCAGAGTCGGTCTCATCAAAAATCCTGAACGGGAAATATCCCGCCAATGTACCGATACTGTCCACCGTCGCTCCGGGATACGGAATATAACGTCCGTCGCGCACAGGCAGATTCCGTTCGAGTTTCCCGGCAAGGACACGCAATTCCTCCGCCCATTCCCTGCGCACCCCAAGCGTGTCCGCAGCATCCGCACACATCCTGAACGTGTCGATGATGCCGCATGTCGTCATGAAGGCCCGCTCCACGCCAGGCCCCATCCGCTCAAGATCCGTGCACTTCCCGACAAACACATCACCGTTGGAATCAGTGTAGAGATGGAACGACTTGAAGAAGTTCGCGCAGCACATCATCACATGGAATATCTTGTCACGAAGCAAGTCCTCATCCTGCGAATACCGGTAATAGCTCCACACGCTCCGGGCTATCGCAGACATATGAAAGATGTGATCCTGCCAGAATCCGGGCTTCGAACCTTCCATGAATTCATTCTCTACTCCATTCCAGGGCCAAGCCGCACCCCACTTCTCCCCAAGCGGAGGCTTTAGATAGGCGCGGTTGCATGCGTTCGAACAGGATGCAAAACGGTATTCCGGAACTATCCGTGCGGTGGAAATGTGATTTGCCGCCAACAGCGCCTGACATGCATAAAGTTCGTCGAATGCAAATATCTTTCCGCTCCACTGGGAAGGCAGAACCCCTACGGGGATGGACCATTTCGTGGCGACACATTTGAGATGATAATTGGTCATATCGAACATCCGCTGTATGCGCTCATCGGGAAGGCGCACATACGATTCGCCCGTATAGCGCAGCCAGGCTGCGTCATGGCTTTTCACGTATTCGTCACGCTTCAACACCTTGCCGCCGTGAAAGGTTACAACCCAGTCGCACACCTTTGACGCGCCCGGTTCAAGCCTGAACGATTCCGAGAGAAGGCCATATCCTTCTTTGCTCTCAAACTTTGCCCCGGCGGCGCCCGACAGGCCGATGCATTCTTTAGACACTTTCAGCAAATGCGCCCGAAAACGGTACGAAGCCCCATTCTCGGATGGATGCCAGGCGGCATCCGAGACCCGTTCGTCCACGGGAACGGCATAACGCACTCCAAGCCGCAGGCTCTTGACCTGATCTGATGCGTTGCTCACGCATTGCCGGATAACGACGGCATCGGAATCGCTATGGACAAACAGTTCCCCGGAAAACGAAACCGCACCGGGATATTCCGACGAGACGCCCACCTTCGCCTTCCTGAGATCAAGGGTCTGTCCCCACGACAGCGGATTGTCATGACGCACGCCATCTATCTCAACATGGGATGTAAACCTGCCGTAGTCAAACAGGAGATATGTACCGTCGGGATGACGGACTCCTTCACGATAAATTCCGGTGGAAAAGCTCTTGTACTTCAAATCGCAGTTGCCGAGCCGCCAATCCACCCCGAACGTCAAGCTACCGTTGGATACGAGAGCCGGCACATAGCCTTCCGGCGCTTTCCCTCCCTCGATGCTCTTCACCGACCTGATATGAGACGATCCGCCGAACGCGGCTGATGCCGCCAAAGCAAATCCAAATGCTGCAAAAAAGTTATGTTTCATTTTCCGTTACCTCACGTTTATTGAAAAACCGGGACGGCGCTTTACCCGATAGACTCCGCCGTCAAGATACACATGGTGGTTGCCCGGCCAGACCAGACTGCCGACCGTCTCCGCCGCCGAAGAAATGACCACCCCATCCGACGACAAGGCCGCCGCCCTCAAACCGCCGCCGAGCGCGGCTTTCGTACCAGGGGCGAAAACCAGCCGTCCTTCACCCCCGATCGGTTCGGTGAACGTGAAAACATTGCCGTTGGAGTCAAGCGTAAGCGTAGCGCCGTCATCAACCGACCATTTTCCGAGAACCGTGTCCACGGCCGCAATCACCGTATTCGATCCGACAACTACAGCCTCTGCTCCATTCTCCTGAAGATTTTCTCCGGCAAGGACAATATCTCCCCGACCGCTGAAATACGATTTGGACGAAGTTCCAAACGCGGCGCCAAGTTTCAACGTTCCCTCAACATTGTTTGTTACCGGCACTGACCAATCCCATATGCCGCTGCGGACATCCAGAACTCCGCCCTTGCGGACATCATAACCTATGCCATTGCTTTGAATCTCCCGCTGGGCCGTGGCGACAAGCTCTGCGCCCGGCAGGACCGTGCATGACGGATGCCTCGAACCAATCTTTGGATCAAATATGACATTCGCACAGTTTACATTCCCGCCAATACGCATATCTCCGGAGAACCGGAATATGAGATTCGTCAGAGCCACCTCTCCCATCAATGCCATGAACGTATCGCCGTAGGTGACAAATGAAAGCCCCGTAGCCTTGTTGCTTGTTTTGGACAATGCGTTGTATACGGCGACAGGCAGGCTGCCCGAAATGTAAATCGGCGCATTGTTTGCATTGGTTGTAGTGGAATTAAGGCCTATCGGCTCCCCGAAAAAGGCAAAAGCTCCATTTTCGCTGATATGCATGCGAGCTACCGTACGAGCGGAATCATTCATGACCACCGTATTCGTGTCTCCGCTGAAATATGCAACACTCCCCGTTCCTTCAGGTACAGTTTCATTCCAATTACCTACGGTTGTCCAATTGGAACCAACTCCACTCCCAGTCCATTCCGTAGGCTTATCCTTTGTTGCACCGGCATCTGCACCGGACGCAAACGCAAACGGACCAGCCGTCCGCACGGAATACGTGCCGTCCCCAGTACAGATAAAGGCAGGCTTGGTGCCATTGGAAAAATCTGTCCATATCTGATATCTCGAATCGGTTTCCGAGGGGCTGCCAACTGTAACAGATGCTGTTGGAGCGATCTTCGTACTCTCGATCTCGAACGATGCTTTGCCGGCCGTCAAACTTATGGAAGAATCCGATTTCATTTCCAGATTGACCAGACTGATTACTCCGTAGCTGTTGTTCTTTACAGACAGACCGGCCCCTTCATTCAGAAGCAGCGATTCCAACCGGAACGGATTGTCCTTCTGTGAAATCGCAAGTGTGCCGCAGCCGGAAACCACAATGGAATCGTATTTCGACTGCAAGCTGATGTTCTTAATTGTGACGGTACGGCCTGTTTCGTTGTCGGCGGCATCGGTTGTGTTGAATACCGGCGATGCGGCAAAATTCACTTCAGCGATATTGGCGCCGGTGGACCAATTTCCGTACGCACCGATGGTCACAGCCCGGTCAAAGACAACCTTCACATCCGTATCTGCCGCGTCAAGAGTACCTGCGAGAGCGAACTCATCCACATCAAAGTGCGCTTCGTCAACACCAGACGCTATTGTCAGTCCACCGTTTGTGACGGCGAAAACACCACCACAAAGACTGTAAGCCGGAGTTCCGCTGACAGTTCCAATGCGGATATCGGCATTTGTTGCAGCTACATGGCAACTTTCATCGGAGATTGTAAGCTTATCGGCGGCAATTACGCCATCATTTACCGACAATGTCATCCCTTCCTGACTGGATTTAAGGGTGCCGCAGGAAAGCGAGCTTCTTCCATTTATCTCCAGCCGATTCCCCACACTCACCGTACCGGCCTCAATAGACGGTCCATTGAGAATCAACTTCCGATTCTGGTTGATCAGCAGCTGTGCCGCAACTGATATCGAACCAGAACCGGTAAACTCAACCGGATATTCGCCGCTATTATCCTGCTGTTTCAGATACAGACTGTTTACGCGGTAATCACCGTCAATCTCCACCGTTCCGGTAAGCTTCCTTCCGTTTGGAAACGACGCCAACTGTGTTTCGCCGGGAGCCGTTCCCCCTTCCCAGATGCTGCCGTCCGACCATTTCCCGCTTTTCCCGTTCCATTTGATTTCATCAGCCGCATGAAGAGCCGAAAAGCCGATGAACAGCAGCGACAACGTGCAAACGCAGATCTTTTCAGGTTTCATTATCGATCCTCCTTGAGGTTGATGAGACACACATCGTACGGAAGCATATCCGTCTTGAACTCGCCTTTGCCGGAATACGAAACGCCGCCGCCGTAAACGACTTCAGCGCCGATTGCCGAGACGTCAACGGAGAATGCCGCTTTGGTGACCGCATCTTCAAGGTTGCAGACGAGAACCCATATATCAGACCCTTCCCGGAAGGTACGCACGGCAAGCGAACGCGGAGCTTCAAGCACCTTTGGCTCTTCACCGCCGGAGAGAAACACCGGTGAGAACTTCTTCAGATCCTCGAACACGGCGCAGGCGTCATGCCAATAGCTCTTGATAGACTCGCCCGTGTAGCGATCCATTATCTGATGAAGGCAATATCCGATGATGCCGTTCGCGCCTCCGGCGATCATCTGCCAGCACATTGAGCGCATCTCATTCCTTGTAGGGAAACGCGAATTCTTGGCGAGAGTCGTGCGGGTGTTTCCCCACGAGAATATCTGCGGCGTCTGCCACATGGAGCGCGAACCGAAGAGATTGTTGTATGTAACGGCAGTCATGTCTGCACATTCGCGCAGAGGCTTGTGAGGAACAGGATAGATGTCGGTGCTGAACACATCAACGGACGGCAGATATTCGCGAAGCTGATCGATGCGGTTGTAGCAGGCGAATGTCGGATGGTCGGGATCGACAGAAGCGAGCCATGCGGTTCTTTTCGCAAGCCTCGGCACGTACGACACGGCCAGTTCGTCCGCAAGATACCAGGCGAGCATGGCGGGGTGGCTCTTCGCATACTTCATGCGCCCTTCAATCCATTTGATCTCATCAGCCTCGGTCTTCACCCCTTTCGGCGCGGCACGCCATCCGGCATACGTCTTGTTGAGTGCATAGATTACCTTGATGCCATGGGCATGACAGTTGTCCATCTGCTTCTCGGTCGGCGAATGGTAGGGAAGTATGCAGTTGAACGGTCCTTTAGAATAGGCATCGACCACCGGCGGCCTCAGTACGGACGAGAACAGCCCCAACGGGAAGAACGGCTTCCCGTCCACAATCACCCTTCGCTTCGCGTCAACGTACACCTTTCGTTTCGGAAGTTCGGATGCACGCTCGAAGGAGAGTGAAGCCTCGTCCTTGATCTTGCCGTCAGCCGAAGCTGCCGAACACACGATGTTCTGCCTGCCCATTGCAAGTTCGGCAACATCGATTTCGCAGCTTACGAAAGACGGCGTAATCGATCCGGCAGGAAGTGTTTTCTGCGAGCCGTCAGCCGCCCTGTACTTGAATGAGACATTCCAGTTTGAAGCATTGAAAGAATTGGTGGGCACAAAAAACGGAGAGAAAAACTTCACCCTGCCGTCCACGGCAACATCGCGATACACCGATGAAAAGAGTCCGCCGAGCGGCTTCACCTTGTATTCCGTGACCGTTATCTCATCGAATGCCGCATAGCCGGTGCACCCTCTGTGCACAAATGCCCCGACGTAACACCGGGCGGCGTTTTCCGGAAGTGGAACCTTCATCACGTTCTCCACATTCGCCCAGTCGGTGGTACCGCGTACACGGGGCGGATAACAGGAGCCAAGGCATTTTCCTTCACTGTCGTACCATTCAAGGAACACACCGGCGCCATGCGACCCTGCACCTTCCTTGACGACTTTTGTGGTTATCTGAGCCTGGATGCGGTAGCGTTTCTCAAACTCGAGCTTCACCTCCTGTTTCGGGTAGGCATACAGCTTGGGATCTGAGTTTTCCCATACCAGCCCCCGGTTGCCGTTCAAACCGGCGCCCGGCTCGATGCGCCACATCTTCTGAGCGGTCTTTGACAAATTCCACCCGGGAATGTCGGATCCCGCACCGTTTTCAAAATCCCCGTTGACGACAACCGCCGCAAACAATACAAATACAATACTCATTTCAGCGCCTCCATGTTCTCCCTGTCATTTGCAACCTCAACCCTGAGGTCTGTACAAACTTCGTATTCTATCACACCAAAACCGTCTGCACCTCGAACCGATGCCTTGAAATGCAGAATCCCCCCCTCGAAACGGCACGGAACTTCGAACCGGCGTCTGCCGGACGAAGAAAGCGCATAAACCCGACAAGCCCCTCTGCAATCCAGCCGTATCCTCACATCGGCATCGCCAACACGAAGAAGCACCGTTCCATCACCGGCCTCCTTCCGTATCAATCCGTCCGACACGCGCTCCAGGCGTTCTCCACGGCCTTTGGCGTCAGTCAGATGCGCAACAAGAAGCCTTCTCGACTTTGACAGCTCCGCGCCATCGATTGACGCAACACTCACGGCGGCGCGCGATCCTCCGACTGCAATCTCGACATCTCCAGATATTTTCTTTGTTCCAGGTTCGCCATATACTGCACAGATCCGTTTTGTCGCTATGGCAAACGTCTTCTTCTCGAAATCGACATCGACGGCGTTGTTCTCGACAGCCGGCAACGATTTGCCGCCACGCATGCAATCAAAAAGTCGCATGTTCTCGGCATCCGCCACAGGCTTCTGTCCACATGAAATGCGGGAAGAAAAAAGCCGTCCCGATTTTCCGGATGGACTAACCATCATTGCGGCATAGGGCTTGTCCTGGGTGTGATCCGGCTTTGGCATCAGAGCTTCTCCGTCGATCGTCAGATTTATACGGCTCTTCGCAGGCTCCAGATCCCTACGGAGGAAAAGCGGCAGTATCTGCCTCTCCTGCGCAGCCATGAGCGGATCTGAGGAAACATTGAACGCACCCGGATTCTGGGGGATATCATAAAAATCCCTGATGTTGTGCGAATAGGCAAAGCGCCACACGCCAGCCCAGTCCTGCCGGGCAAAAAGAGCGCCGCCGAACAGCCCTCCAAGACATCTGTACTCAGACGGCCCGCAGCAGTTCCATTCCGTAGAGACGAATGGTTTGCCATAGACTCTGCAACATGCGATCACACCCATGGAAAGCGCATCAAACTCAGAGGGAACCATCCAATCTCCGTTAGTGCATTTTGTCGGCAATGCATAACGGTTCTTTTTGTTGAGATATTTCGGATGATCCTCGTAGCTGTGGATGTCAACCACTTCAAAAAGATCATCGCGCACAGACTGGTTCGGCGCATTGTTCGGACCGTGATTGCCCGCAGTAAGCAGCGCCTTTACGCCGATCGAACGCAGCCAGTCCCGGTTTCGCACAAACGCACGGCGTTCCATATCCGCAAAGAAGAGAGATGTCGCCGCATTGCGCCGCCATGGATCCAAGGACGAGAAGGAGTCCTTGAGGGAATCTTTCATGAAATCAGGTCCGTACTTGGCGAACTTTTCGGACTTCCAGTCCTCATACGCTTTTTCGCACTCTTTCAGGTCCTTTACATGCTTCCACCCGACAGACATCCAGTTTTCGTTTATGGTGCATAGCATGAAGCAGGCAGGCTCGTCGATCAGGCAACGGCCGGTATAGGGATTGCGATGCAGCAGGAATCTCCTTGCATGCTCCTGCCAGTTTCTGCAGGCCGGTTCGTGAAGGATGGACAACGCCTTGAACCCTTGATTGTTCACGTTGCCGTCCCGATCGATTCCAATCGCCCGCCAGGGAACCGTGCGCGACACGTAGAGGTCGGTTGTGATGTACATCCCCGCCTTGACTGCCGTCGCAAGCAGATAATCCAGACGGTCCATGTTCTTCACATTGAACTCAAGCCCGTCCTTGGAACCCGCAACCGTCCCCTTGTCATGATGGTGAATGCGAATTGAATTGTACCCCATCATCCTGAAACGGCGGATCATCCTTTCCGCCTCTTCATGGGAAGGATAGTTGAGCGACATGCAGAGGTTAACGCCATAAAACCGCTGCGGAACGCCCGGAAGGTTCTCGAACTCGAAATGCTCACCTACCGCCTTAACCCATCCGTATTTTCCCGCCGGCGCATGGCACTGCGCAATCTTCGAGAAATCGAGGGCTGAACCGGATTCGATATCACGCCGATAGTCGAATACCACCCATTCATCTCCCTCGTTGATTATAAACTCGCCTGACGGTTCTGCTGAAACCGCAAGTGACACGAATCCAAGCAGAACCGTCCACAGGCTTTGCCGGAACAATCTGGTGCATCCAACATTCATATCAACGGATCGATATTGAAAATCCAATCTTCTTGAGAGAGGCCACAACCGTAAAAGTTCCGCCATTCTCGACGATCTCCTTCCGGTATGAGAATCCGGTCGGGCGCGGACGCAGGGTGATCGCGCCCGCAAATGATTCCGCCGCATCTTCCGATGCAAAAGTCGCGACACCCTGCTCAAACTCCTCCTCGATATCAACACTTGAATCAAACCGGACAATCAATCCCGAATCCGGCACCGTCACCGATGAAAGCGCACGAGTCATCAAAACCCCTCTCGCCCTGAAATCCCCGTCATCGGGCATATGCGGAATCCTCAACTCGGCTCCATCAGAAAATGACAGGGCGAGACCGTTCAATGACTCTGGCGACAAGGCTTTCACCGAACCTTCCGTGACGGCAAGGAGGTTCATGCCTTCGAGCGGATCGGTTTCTTCACGACCGTCAACGAACCGGGGCTGCCGTGCAAGAGCCAGAACTCCTGCACCCTTCTTCTCAAGAACACCGCCATAGGTGACAATACTTTTCACCTCCATTGTCGTTCTGGCCGGAACGTCAACGATCCCCGCCTCATTAATGAACAGTCCGCGTGTCGGCTCATCTATCGTAACGTCGCGCATAGGGACGAGAGCCGTACCGTTTGTGAGGGTGACAGCATCATATGTAAATGTCTTCATCGCGCCGCCGAGAGAGTCGCCATATCCAAAATGCAATCTGCAGGCGGCTCCGGCCACGAAACCGATTTTACCCGAAAATCCGGCATTGTGTCCGGAAAGCTTTTTATCGCCCACTCCCTTGAAAGATATGTTGCCGGTTCCGTAAATCTCAGATCGGATATCCAATGTCATATTTTCGGCGGCATTTAATATCACCGCCTCGTCAGGTTCAGAATATACTCCGAGCCGCCCGGCAAGGGCATCTATGCCTTTGGTGGTTTTTGCTGCCAGAGAGGCCTTGGCGGTCGCAATTATCAAATTTGTGAAATATACACAATCAGCCTTCAGGAACATTTCTCCGTTGTTGAAGAGAAAATTTTCCGCCGGGAATACGGCATCCTTCTCGAACCAGTATTGCGGAGAACGTCCGTTGAAATGAAGATAGTAATCCACTCCTGAATGTTCACGCTTTCCGTCCGACCAGAATTTTGCTGCGCCGTCGGTGTCGTATCTCCAGGAACGTTCTCCATTGGCAGGAACATAGACATTTTTGACTATCTCATTCCGTGTCAGACGCAATTCACTAGAACCATCCTCACATCTTATCAAAACAAGCCGTTGAACGGGATATATACCCAACGCACTGTTATTATTGGGTGTTGACATCAACACGAAATCATCCAGACTGATGTCCGTCATGTCAACCTCCCGCCCGAACCGGAGAATGGCGATCGATTCGGGAACCCCTTCAATCGACTCCCATGCCGAAGCGGCATTCACAATGCGCACCTTCTCTTTTATGGATACGGAGTTCGTAACGGTCAGAAATCCTCCATCGTTCCGGCCCTGCGAAACATTCACGGCAATCTCCGCGCCATCGACCTTGAAATCTCCAACGACCCATTGTCCGAACGTCAAATCCAATCGGGTTCCCCGGTGAAGAGTGACAGCCTTGATTTTCACGCTGTCGGACTTGCAGCAGAAAACGCCAGGGGTATTGGTGATTGCATAGCCCTCTGTCGGATGATGCGACACATCAACCCACCTGTTTGTCATCTCGATCTCTCCGCCGAACTCCACGGCAGTCAGATTCAGGCAGGCATCGGGTATGGAAATTTTCCCGAGAAACCCAGAAGCGTCCGGAGCAGAAACGCTAACCGTAAAATGCCACCATTTATTGGATCCGACATAATCAGGCTCCTCCATCAGTGACACCACCGTTTCAGGTGTCGAAGAAAGTCCACCTTCTGAAACTATCGAGAATGATGTTTTACTGCCGAAATTCGAATTCTGTGAAATGAAAAACGGCGATTCTTGAGTTGTCCTGAAATGCATCTCGCCGGTTGTCATAAGCCCCTCTCCGGTACTTCCAACAAGAACTCTCCCGCCTCCCATTCCAACAAAATCATTGAATGTAGCATGTCTGCTCGCCTGCAACATGCGAAATTTCGAATCCAGCACAAGCAAATCACCGGCAAAGTCCGGATGAAGCCCTGAATTCATCTTTGGGGCATACAACAGCTTCCCGTTTGAATAGTAATTTGTCCCGGATTCAGGAGCTTTTCCAGTGGACCAATTCCCTGCCCATATCCCGCCAGAATACGCAGCCCATGGATCTTCCATTGTGTGTACCGCAAATCCTGTAGTTTCATCAAACACAGCCCAATCAAAACCCTTTGCATTCAAATCAGCGACAGCACCAGCAATTGCCGATTCCGTCATCAGAAGTGAACAGCATGCCACAAGAGAAAGAATGATTCTATTTGTTTTCATCGGCATATCTCCTTTTGATGTTAAACCATTGTTAAGATCCCACAAAGCATATTGATTATGCGTACCTATTGCCTTTACCTTGCAATTAAATCTTTCTTGCACGCCCGCGCCATACTGCCGGCACATAGCCTTCCGGCGGTTTTCCGCCCTCGATGCTCTTCACCGACCTGATATGAGACACCCCGCCGAACGCGGCAGATGCCGTCAGCACAAATCCCAGTGCCGAAAAAACGTTCCGTTTCATTCTCGGTTATCGTATGCTTATTGAAAGGCCTGGACGTCGCTTCACCCGATAGACCCCGCCGTCAAGGCAGACATGGTGATTGTCCGGCCAGATAAGTGTGCCGACGGTCTCCGCCGCCGAAGAAATGACCGCCCCTTCCGACGACAAAGCCGCCGCCCTCAAATCGCCGCCGAGCGCGGCTTTCGTGCCGGGGGCGAACACCAGACATCCTTCCCCTTCAATGGTCTCGGTAAATGTGAAAACATTGCCGTTGGAGTCAAGCGTAAGCGTAGCGCCGTCATCAACCGACCATTTTCCGAGAACCGTGTCCACGGCCGCAACCACCGTGTTC
>SUVZ01000066.1 GCA_015061765.1 Lentisphaerota bacterium | reverse complement strand
TATCCTTCATTTCGATACTCCGTCCGTGCGTGCGCTGGGTTTGCGCTATGCCGATGCGCTCAAGAAAATCCAGTCCGCGAAAAAGCCATAGGCATATCCGTATTCAGGCATTCCTTTTGTGAGAAGTCTGTGGGGACAGGCTCTTGCGGGATGAAGATTTTGGTCGGATTTAGGTTGTTTTTTGAAATAGTATGGGGTGATTTCACTCCATAAGAATGTCTGTTTGTCGGTGTATGCGCGGTTAGGCCATGCCGTGTTTGGTAGGAACGAAACACCTAAAACATAAAGTCATTTGCGCGTCGGAAACGACGCGCCTTTTTTGTACCCAAATTTCGTCAGCGGCGGGTGCCGCGGGAGTTCAACAAAAACCCAAAAAAGGAGCCACATATGGCCAACGGAAATACGAATCCCGGCATCGGCAAAAACGCCGATTCGGGAGTTATGCACAACCCCCAGCCCTCGCGCGCGCGTACGCGTGCGCGAGGTATGTCATACGGGGATATTAATATTGCCAGAACTGCGCTATTTGACAAAATCAATCGGTTAATACATGAAATTATAATTCTTTTCGGGGTCTCTCCCCAGTTGTTTCCCAGTTGCACCAGTTGTTCTCAAGGTGTTTGGCCGGTGTATTTAATGAATACTTTCTTGAAGTATCTGGATGATGAGAAACCGACCTTTTTCGCCACTTCATCGGCAGGCATGTTCTGGGAGAGAAGTCGTTGTGCCATTTCTATCCGAAATCTGACGAGATATTCATTTATCGCCAATCCAGTATGTTTTTTGAACAAGGCAAATAGCTGCGAACGCCCGTATCCCATATGCCTCACCAGATCTTCCGTGTCGATTTTCCTTCCGCAGTTGTTTTGGAGAAAACGGATCGCTTCGTCCATCATATGCGATTTTGGCGGTGCGGGCGGCTTGCCGATCTCACCAGCGACGCGATACAGAATCGTGCAGCACAATGCGCGCAAGAGCCCAAGTTCGGCACTTGAAGGATTGGTCTTGCGGACAATGCCAACTAGTTCTTTCACAGACCCAAGAAGGGTGGCGGAAATATGAAACGGATGGGCGGCGGCATTGAGCATCGTGTCATAGAACGACGATATGTCGGATTGGGAGAATACGGCATATTTCCGCCTCAACGAAGTTGGATTCACGATGTGGAATCCGATGCGCTCACCAGGGGAATCCATCTCGCCTTTGAGGACATGCTGCGTTTCCGGCGGTATCACCATTCCAGTGCCGCTGGCCATGGTCACGGTTCCGTATCCGTCGATCTCATATGCGAGAGAGCCTTTCATGCAGAAAATCAGTTCGAGATTCCGGTGGGTGTGAGGATTGTGGAATACGGTTTTGTCCGTAGTCCATTCCGTGATGGCTTTCAGCCATCCAAGACCTATCTGTTTTCGGTCGACAATACGGCTTATGTTTTTATTTTCCCACATCGATGCAATATTATACATGATTCCTGATATGTGCACAATCGTCCACCGGACGTTTTTTCTGATTATATTTTGCTACAATAATGCGCAAGAAAATGTTGCGAGGCGTTGTTTTATGGACATTAACAATCTGGAAAGATTTCTCGAAAAAACCGGGCGCGGAGAAATCGCGTACGGCTGTTGCGTGACATTCGCCGATTGTGCGGTGACGGAAGTCGTCTGCGCCGCCGGGATGGATTTCGTGTGGATTGACGGAGAACATGGCGAGATGGACCGTATTGCCGCAATGCACCATCTCATGGCGGTGAAAGGCACCGGGGTCGCAAGTTTCTACCGTGTGCCGTCCTGCGACCATACGGAGATAAAGAAGATCATCGATTTCGCTCCTGCCGGCATCATAGTGCCGATGGTCATGGACGAAAACGACGCCGCCCGTGCCGTTGCCGCTTGCCGCTATCCTATGGACGGCGGCAACCGTGGCTGCGGATTCCGTCGTGGTTGGAACTACGGCGCTCAGAGTCCGAAAGAGTTTTTTGAGATATCGAAACGCGAACCTCTCGTAATTCTTCAGATCGAACACATAGATGCAGCGCGAAGAATCGACAAGATTCTCGACGTGCCGGGAATAGATTCCATACTGGTGGGGCCCTACGACCTTTCCGCTTCAATGTGCAAGCCGGGCGCGTTCGACGATCCCGAGGTCGAGGCCGCCATCGATGAAGTCTGTCGCAAAACCGTTGAACGAGGAATCCTTCTCGGGACCTACACCGAAAGCGACTTTGCAAAATGGCGCAAGCGCGGCGTTGGCTACATGAGCGTCAAGAACGACACCAACGCCCTGCTTGAAGGATTGCGTTCGGCAAAAACAAAGGCAGAGACTTGCGCGTGAAGAGTTGGATTGACATAGCGGTAATCATTGCCTATCTTGCCGGAACCACGCTGTTCGGCTGTTCGTTCTTTTTCCGCAAAGGCTCTGGTGATGCCCGTACGTTCATGGCTGGAGGCGGAAAACTGCCCGGCTGGACGATTGCGCTTTCCGTCTTCGCCACGTATGTCAGTTCGATTTCGTTTCTCGCTATTCCCGCCAAGGCGTATCTCACGAATTGGAACGCACTCGTTCTGTCGTTCTCCATCCCGTTCGCCGCAATAGCGGCGGCGAAGTGGTTCGTGCCGTTCTACCGCCGCTCCGGCGGCGTGAGCGCCTATTCCTTTCTTGAGGAACGCTTCGGGTTCTGGTCGCGCGCATACGCGAGCGGATGTTTTCTCGTAATGCAGTCGGTCCGGAGCGGAATGATACTCTTTCTGCTCGCGCTTCTCCTCAAAACGATTCTCGGGCTTTCCGTTCCTGCGGTGATTCTCGTAGTCGGCGTATCGACGATGGTGTATTCGATGATGGGCGGGCTGCAGGCCGTCGTGTGGACCGATGCCGTGCAGGCGATCGTTCTCATCGGCGGCGCTTTGCTGTGCCTTCTTGTCTTGGGATGTTCATTGCCGGATGGTTTTGCCGCCGGCTTTGCAGGTGCGTTCGAGGCCGGGAAGATGTCTCTCGGAAGTTTTTCGTTTTCCGGTTGGAGCGTAGAGACGTTTTGGGTGACGTTCATATATGGGATATTTCTCAATCTGCAGAATTTCGGAATAGACCAAACGTATACGCAGCGGTACGTTGCCGCGAGGACGGGGCGGGAAGCGGTGCGCTCCATGATGGGCGGCGCGCTCCTTTACGTGCCGGTGTCGTTCGTCTTTATCGTCATCGGCACTCTGCTGTGGGCATGGGTGCAGGGTTCGCCAGGTGTCGTGCCGGCCGACGTGCTCGCCAAATCCGACGCCGTGTTTCCGTGGTTCATCGTCAACCGTCTGCCGCCGGGAGTCTCCGGGTTGCTCGTGGCTGCGATAATAGCCGCCGCGATGAGCACCGTATCGTCGACTCTCAATTCCGGCGCCACCGTTCTTCTCGAAGACTACCGCAAGCGGTTCGCGAAGGCTGAATTGCCGCCCAAATCGCAGCTGCGTTTTCTCAGATGCGCAACCGCTGGGCTTGCCGTGTTCTCGATGGCCGTAGCGCTTGCGGTGATGAACGTTTCGAGCGTCCTCACGACATGGTGGGCAGCGCAGAGCGTCCTTTCTGGTGGCATGCTCGGTCTTTTCCTCATAGGGGCGTTTGCCAGGCGCACGCGCGCCGCCCATGCGGCTGTTGCGACGGTCCTTGGTGTGCTTACCGTGTTTTGGATCGTATTCGGCGCGAAGTTTACGGGAGTATCCCCCATGCTTCACGTGAATCTCTCCATTGTTGCCGGCACGGTCGTGCTGGTGTTCTCCGGTGTGTTCCTCTCGTTTTTCTCAAAATCCAGGAAAGGACAAGTGCGATGAAAAGAAAATCCGTCATGTTGAAGGCTTTTTCGATAGTGCTAGGCATAGGTTGGATCCCGTCCGCATTAGCCTATTCTGTCAGGGCTTGGCAAGGGAAAACCGTGAACGATTTGTCTGACAGAAAGAACTGGAGCGACAGCGCAAGTCTCCTCGAAAAGGAGTTGGCGGTTGGTTTTATTCCGGGCGGTACATATTACATGGGGGCAGACTGCGCTTTTGCCCGTCTTCTCATGAACCAACAGGACGCCGGAACGGTGGAGTTCGCGCTCGGAGAAGGGCGTACGCTCACCTTGCTCGGTTCCGACAGTTCGGCGGCGTTTCGTGCCACGGTGAATGGAAGCCATTCCGTGTTAAAGGTAACGAGCGGAACGGTCGCACAGGTGTTCGAGCCGGGCGTTTCCCAAAAGAACGGCGCTGTCTATCAGTTGGCTGATGCGGCGACAGTCGGATTCACCAACATCTATGAAGGGGCTTCCACGACACTAAATGCACATTTCCTTCATCATGCGTTCGGCACTAACAATTGGCTGGTCGCGCGCAATGGCGCTGTCGTGAACGCTGATTTACGTTTTGGCGGCGGCACATCGTATGGCAACGGCGTAATGATCGATAATGCAACGCTCAATCTTGCGTCCTGGACAAACAACTATTACAGAAGCTTGTCGATTCTTGATGGCAGTTCGGATTATTTCTGCGTTGGATTCAATAATGGTTCGTATGGCGACAGCCTGATTCTTGCAAACGGCGGTACGATCAAGAACCCTGACGGAAACGCAATCACGAAGTGGTGCATCGGATACAATGGTGCAGACAGCGCAAAGCTCGTTTTCGATGGCAATGAATGTGTCTATGAGACAACTGGCCGCACTTATGTGGGCGGATACAATAAATCCTGCTCCAATACACTTTCGGTGACAGGCGGTGCGCATCTAAAAATGACAGGTTCCAATGGACGGTTCTGGACTGGACGTTTCTCAGGCGACAATTTCAACACCATCAGCGTTTCTGGCGCAGGGACGAAGCTTACGGGGGCTGCTACCAGTGACAGCATTGTCGGACGTGAAGGCTCGGGAAATGTTTTGGACGTCAGTGACGGTGCGGAGGTGACTTTGTCTGGCGGATTGAGGGTAGGGTCGGATACGAACGCCTGCGCCAATGTTCTTCGCGTGTCTGGAGGCTCGAAGCTTGATATCGGCTCGAAGACTCTTTATGTCGGGTATCTGGGATGCTCCCATTCCAATCGCGTTTCGGTTTCTGGCATGAATTCCTCGCTTTCCTGTGGATGGATGTTGATAGGTTCGCAGAGTTGGGTTGCCTTCGGCAATACCCTGAACGTTGAGGACGGGGCCTCTGTATTGCTGGGCACACTTGATGTATGCGGTTCGAATTCGGTACTTCGCATTGACAACGCCAGCGTTGCCGTTTCGAAGCAGGCCCATATTTCTACGCCCAACAGCGTTTGCAGCGGAGAGGCGATATTTGAGATCGCCGGAGCCAATCCTTCGTTGCATGCAACGGAGACGCTTCGCATCCGCAAGAGCACGTCTTTACGTTTTGAGTTGCCGTCGCAGACGTACGCACGGGCTCCACTAAGTTCCGACGGGCGCATCGAGATAATCGGAAATTCCACAATTGCTCTTTCTTTCCCGGAGACCCTGCGCCAGATAACCAGATACACGCTTGTCGAGACGAGCGGAACCGTGAGCGACAATGCCGTCCTTTATGTCGAGGGAGGTACTTGGGCGAACATCCTCGCCAACCTCACCCAAAACGATCTTTACAGATGCACTCTCGCGAAAGAGGATAAACGGCTCGTACTCACGGTGAGACCGCACTTCGGAACCGTGATTTCCTTCCGCTGATAGATGGGATATTGACAATGCGCAATTTGCTGTTTATGGTCTTTGCAATGTCCGGCATCGCCGCCATGGCTGCCGGGCAGGCTTCGGTGTTCATAAATGTGGACAACGACAAGTTCTTCTACGGGCCGCCTGAATCGATGACGGAGGAAGGCCTTCTCAAGCGCGTGGACGATGTGCTGAAGGAAGGTGGCGTTACGGACTACGTGTTCTGTCCGTGCGGACAGCGTGCTAGCTTCGATTCGAAAGCGTGGGAGCCGATCTGGTGCGGAATCGACGAGCCGTGCGACAATAATGGCCGCATCGACAACGAATGGGCTGGAAACTGCAAACTTCTGCGCGACAGGGGGATCGATCCGTACAAGGTCTGGTCGAAGCGTGTGCGGGGCAAGGGGAAAAACTTCTGGTTGTCGGTCCGCATGAATGACCTGCATTTCTGGAGCATCACAAACTATTTCCGGATAACGTCTTTCTGGAAGAAGCGTCCGGAACTGCACATCGACCGCGGATTGACCAGGGATTCCGAGCGGCAGGGGTTGGACTTTTCCCTTAAAGAGGTGCGCGACTACACATTTTCGATGATAGGCGAACTTCTCGCCCGTTACGACATGGACGGCATCGAGCTCGATTGGACGCGTTTTCCGTTCTACTTCGAGCCTGGAACCGAAATGGAAAATTCCATCCACCTCACGGAGATCATGAGAAAGACTCGCGCGGCGGCAAATCGCGCGGAGAAGCGCCTTGGACATCAGGTGCGCATAGCGGTACGGATCGCCGCCGAACCTGAGGCGGCGATCGGGCTGGGCACTGATTTCATGACATGGGCGAAGGAAGGTCTTGTGGATGTGGTGGTACCGTGCAACTTCTATCATGCTGCAAACTACGCGTTGCCGTACGGGGAGTGGAAGCGCCAAATAGGGACTGTCGCTCCTTCGGTGAAGATATATCCTGGCGTTGACATATGCGTCGGATGCGCGCCGGGACAATCCCGGAGCATAAATCTTGCAAGGTTCGCAGGATGGATAGAGTTGATGCGCGAAGCTGGAGCCGAGGGATTCTATGTGTTCAACGCGCCGTATTTTGCGGATGATATGCGAATACCGCTCTATCGTGGTGATTTTGCGACGTCGAAAATCGTGTCCTTCCCGCGGGCGACCTTGCCAGAGTTTCTGGACTATTCCATTCCGAGGGGTTACCCGAACAAGGCGCAGCTGCCGCAGACCACAAAGTGGGACCGTTTCGTGGAGATCAATGCGGTAAAGCCTCGTGATGGAGAACGTGTGGCGGTGGCTGTCGCTTTTGACGAGAAGGGGTTCCCGCCGGAGATTGTGACGCTTAATGGCGTCCGTCCAAACGGTGCGGCACGGAAGATCGACGCTGCCGGATTCCGTGGTACCGTTTTGAAGCGCAAGAAGGAGACTGCGTGTGCGTTCGAATGGGAGTTTCCCGCCGATGCGTTGCGCACCGGAATGAATTCGGTCCGCATTGGGCGCACTCTGCCAATCCGCAACATCACATGGTGCGAGATACGGAAAACCCCGGCGAAAGGAAAAGGGCGATGAAAGTGTTCAGGAAAGCGGCGGTGATTGCGTTTACGGCAGTCGCCGCAACAGCGGTGGCGGATGTGCGTTTGGTCAAGATGGCCGAAGGCGAGAACTGGTGGGGCGTGGCAAACTATTTCGGACCCAAGATGCCGTTTACCGACAGGACCGACCTGACCATCGATTTGATGAAGAACGGTTTCTACAATCAGTACGCCTCGTTGCTTCTTTCGGATCGCGGGCGTCTGATATGGTGCGACCGTCAGTGTCGCTTTGACTTCAAAGGCGGTGTGATCAAGGTGACATCGCCCGAGGGCGTCCCGATCGAAGTGACATCTTCCGGTACGACTTTGCGCGAGGCTTTCCGTGATGCATCCAAGCGGCATTTTCCGCCGAGCGGAAAGACTCCGGACCTGACATTCATCAGCGCACCGCAGTACAACACATGGATTGAGCTCACATACAACCAGAACGAAAAAGACATCCTCGCCTATGCGCAATCCATGCTCGACAACGGAATGCCGCCTGGGGTGTTCATGATCGACGATACCTGGCAGACGAACTACGGCGTATGGGAATTTGAGCCGCGTCGTTTCCCTGATCCGAAGGGTATGTGCGACAAACTCAGGGCAATGGGGTTCAAGATCGTCCTTTGGATGTGTCCGTGGGTGAGCATGGACTCGCAGCCCTATCGTACAATGTGCGACGGACAGGATCCGTTCAAGGTTGAGAAACAGCCGACTGGCGGTTTCCTCACTCTTGACGGCAAGGATCCCGCTCCGGTGAAGTGGTGGAATGGCAAGTCGGCTCTTCTTGACTTCACACATCCCAATGGTCGCCGCTGGTTCAAAGCCCAGCTTGACCGTCTTGTGAAGACATATGGCGTCGAAGGCTTCAAGCTTGACGGCGGATCCCTCCACTACTATACGCAGGGGTTGAAATCTCATGAGGACATCCCTTCGGGCGATCAGGCCAACGGATATCTCGCCTACGCGCTACAGTATCCGGTGTGCGAATACCGTCACGCATGGAAGAACGGCGGCCAGCCGATCGTTCAGCGTCTGCACGACAAGAAACACCGCTGGGATGAAGTTCGCGCCCTAATTCCGTCGATGATTGCCGGAGGTCTGCTCGGACATTCCTTCATCTGTCCCGATATGATTGGCGGCGGCGAATGGCGTACGTTCGTTCCGGGCGCACCGTTCGATCCGGAGCTTTTCGTCCGTTCGGCGCAGGTGCATGCGCTGTGCGGAATGATGCAGTTCTCCGCGTCCCCATGGCGTGTGCTTGAGGCGGAAAAGCAGCAGATCGTGCGAAATCTCGTGAAGATGCGCCAAGAGAAGTTCGCCGTGAAATTCGTCGAGCTTGCAAAGGAGTGCGGAAGGACGGGCGAGCCGATGATCCGCAACCTTGAGTACGAGTTCCCCGGGAACGGCTATGCGGCGGTGACGGATCAGTTCATGATGGGGGCGTTCCTCATGGTCGCTCCGCAGATGGAGAAGGGTGCGGCGGAGCGTTCCGTTCTCATTCCGCCAGGAAAATGGAAAGCCGATGACGGATCGTATGTGGAAGGTCCGCGCAAGATCGTCGTGAAGACGCCTCTTGAACGTCTTCCGTATTTCGAGATTGTGCGTTGATTGACGGAAAATGGCGCAAAGCCGCATGTTTTACGAAAGGAATTGTATGAGAGGTTTTACAGGGAAATTGCAGGTTGCGTTTGTTTCGGCGTCTCTTTGCATGACGGCTTTTGCAACCCAATGGACCAAGCATCCGTCGAATCCGGTGATGGGGTCGCCAGAGCTTGGTACGTGTTTCGATCTGAATGTTGTGCCGTGGGGAGGTGCGAAGTACAACAACTATTTTTCGTGGCGTTCCAGGAACGCCATAGCTCTTGCCCGCAGCGAAGACGGCGTGAAATGGTCCGATCCCTCAATCTGTCTTGAAGCGGATGAGACAAGTGGGTGGGAAAATCACGTGAACCGCGCTTCCGTATGGTTCAAGGACGGCGTCTTTCACATGTGGTATACCGGCCAGGCCGACGGATATTCCAGAATCGGGTACGCCACTTCGGAGGATGGCGTAAAATTCGTTCGCGTGTCGCGTATGCCTGTGATGATTCCTGAGCGTCCTCATGAAGGTTATTCCGTGATGAATCCGTACGTCCGATGGGATGAGAAACGCGGAGTCTGGCGCATGTGGTACGCCGCCGGTGAAACTTTTGAGCCGAACGTGATCTGCTATGCGGAATCCCGGGATGGCATCAAGTGGGAGAAGTCGCCTATCAATCCGATACTTCAGAAAGGACGGAAGAAATCCTGGGAGGGCGACCGCGTCGGCGGTTGCGAAGTCCATCCCTTGCCGGATGGCAGATGGGCCATGTTCTATATCGGCTATTCCAATGTGGATACGGCGCATATAGGATGCGCCATTTCTCCGGACGGCATCACGCAGTGGAAAAGGCTCCGCTCGAATCCCATCGTGAAGCCGACGGCGGGGAGCTGGGATGCCGATGCCGTCTACAAGCCTTCGGTCGTGATGGATGAAAAGGAGAACCGTTGGCTTTTGTGGTACAACGGGCGTACGTCGACGCGAGAATACATCGGGATGGTGGAGCACGCGGGGCTCGATCTGGGGCCGATTGAGATGCCTCACAACCGTGTGCTCAAGGAAGAGCTAGTGCGGCGGCGTTTCGACAGGTTCGACTTCGATGACGAGGAACTGTACGGCAATGCATACAGCAACCGTACGGCCAGATGGACGATCGGCAGGCACATCCCTCTTTTCGAATGCCCGGACGAGGATATCGAACGTACGTACTACTTCCGCTGGTGGACGTACCGCAAGCATCTTCGCCGGACGGCTTCGGGGAAATGGGTAGTGACGGAGTTTCTTCCGAAAGTGGGTTGGTCGGGTCCCGAAAACACGATCGCGTGTCCGCTCGGGCACCAGATGCGCGAGGGGCGTTGGATACGCAAGCCGGAGTTCCTTGACGACTACACGCGGTTCATGGTGACGAAAGGCATTGTCAACGGGCCTCGCTCCTATACATGCTGGCCGGCGTGGGGTGCTCTTGAGCGCGCAAAGGTAACGGGGAATTTCGCGCTCTGCGAAAAACTTCTCGGCGATTTTGTCAAAAACTACGAGGCTTGGGAGAAGGGATGGACTTCGCGCAGGGGATTTTATACGGGATATGTCTCCGGACAGGGACTGTTCCACCAGACCGGTGACCGTGAAGGGACCGAACATGCGCTTTCTCCCGATGGCGCACGGCCGATGGTCAATTCCGCCATGTGGGCCGAGGCAACGGCGATATCGTGCATTGCGGCGCGCAAAGGGGATGTCGCGCTCGCCAAGCGTTTCGCCGCCAAGGCCGATGCGCTTGAGCGTAGGATAAAGGAATCTCTTTGGCACGAGGGGAAGCGCTTTTTCACAGCATCCGATACCAATGGCGTGCACAGTTCCGTCTGTGAACTCCATGGATACGCACCGTTCTATTTCGCCATGCCTCTCGGCAGGGAATATGCGGCGGCATGGGAGCCTTTGATGTCGGACAAGGGTTTTTTTGCTCCCGTCGGTCTTACGTTTCCGACGAGAGATACGCCTGGATTCACCGTCGATCCGGACTTCAAGAAGCATGAATGCCTTTGGAACGGACCAAGCTGGCCGTATGCGACTTCAATTGCGCTTACGGCCCTGTATGAAGCGTTGCAGGGGCCGGATGCCGCCTCGCTTCCGGTGGATTCCGGCGACTTCGCAAAACTGCTCCATCAATATGCCGCCCAGCAGACGCTTGTGCATCCAGATGGACGCAAGGTGCCGTGGATAGACGAGAACCTCCATCCGTTTACCGGCGAGTGGCAGGCAAGGCGCATCATGATTGAACAGGATAGGCTGGGAATCAAGAAAATGCTCTACAGGGAACGCGGCAAGGACTACAACCATTCCACGTTCTGCGATCTTGTGATTGCGGGGCTTTGCGGAATCGTGCCGCAGGAGGACGGAAAGCTGTGCGTAAAACCGCTCGCGCCGAAAGAATGGGATTGGTGGTGCATCGATGGCGTGCGGTATCATGGGCGCGACATAACGGTTCTTTTCGACCGTGATGGCACTCGTTACGGGAAAGGCAAAGGGCTTGTTGTCATTGGTGAGGATGAAAAGTGAAGAGAAATTTTGACGTCATATCGTTCGGGGAGATTTTGTGGGATGTCATTGATGGCATTCCGCATATCGGTGGGGCTCCATTCAATTTTGCCGCACATGCGGCAAGATGCGGCCTGAAAACCGGAGTTGTTTCGGCGGTGGGCAATGACGGGCTTGGACGTGATGCGTTAAAGGCGGCAACCGGATTTGGCGTTGACGTGTTGCAGGTTGCGGCGCATCCTGTTCTGCCTACCGGTACGGTCAATGTTACGCTTCAAAACGGAATTCCTTCCTATGAGATCGTGCAACCGGTTGCATGGGATGAAATAACTCTGCCGGAACGGCTTCCCTCGACTCCTCGCGCCTTCTATTTCGGAACGCTGTCGCAGCGCTGCCCGGTATCCGCCGCGACACTTCAGGAACTTCTGCAGAGATTCGAATCGTCGCTTGTGTTTTTCGATGTCAATTTGCGTCAAGATTTCTGGAGCGCGGAGATTGTCGAGAAGGGATTGGCGAATGCTGATATCCTCAAGGTCAATGACGAGGAAATGGACCGTCTGGGATTCGTTCCCGATGAACTTCTTGCCCGTTTCCCGCGACTGAAGATAATCGTGGAAACGCGAGGTGCGCTTGGATGCAGGATCGTTTCGCGCAAAGGGGAACGGTTTGACAGCCCGGCCTTCACCGATGAACCCGTAGTTGATACCGTAGGAGCAGGAGATTCCTTCTCGGCTGCATTTCTGGCATCGGTTCTGCGCGGAGAAAGTCTCGAATCTGCCGCAGAAGTGGGGAATCGTCTTGCAGGACGCGTTGCAGCCCGTTCGGGTGCCATTCCAGAGAATTTATAAGATTCTGCGGAACAAGACCCTTGCGGAGTGTAAATTGCGGTGGGTTTCGGGTTGATTTCTGAAAAAGTATGGGGTGATTTCACTCCATAAGAGTGTCTGTTTGTCGGTGTATGCGCGGTTAGGCCATGCCGCGTTTGGTAGAGACGAAACACATAAAACATAGACTTTTGCGCGTCGGAAACGGCGCGCTTTTTTGTAGTCTCAAATATATTTCATCAGCCTTTCGGCATTGCGCCGGAGGGTCTTTTTTTTTTGCCGTCGGCCCGTTTGGTCCGGCGGCTTTTTTCATTTCACTTTCCCGTGGCCGGGTGGCTGCGGGAGTTATGCAACAAAAACCCAAAAAGGAGCCAGATATGGCCAAAAGAAATACGAATCCCGGCGGCAGCGAAAGTGTCGATTCGGGAGGTTGTGGATATATTGGGCTTCGCGCTTGCAATGGCGAAGTTGGACGTGTGGGACGCGCGAGACGTGGGACAATGGTTTCTTGAAATTGGCTTTCGGAGCTTCGCGCAGGATTTAGCCACACGGGAGGGGCAACGTCCTCGTTGCCCGCGCAACGGCGAATCGGGCAGCGGGGACGCTGCCCCTCCCGGTGTGAAGGCGAATCGAGGGCAACGGGGACGTTGCCCCTCCCGTGCGAGGGAGAATCTCAGAAGCCAAGTCTGTCGAGGAAGTCCTTGCCGGACTTCTCGACAAACGAGTCGTACGGAGTCTCCCAGAGCATGTTGAAAAGACGCATGCAGGTTTGCGATGACTTTCTGTCGCGGAGGAACATCAAAATAAGCCAAGAAGTGGTATAATTACAAGTGTG
>SUVZ01000065.1 GCA_015061765.1 Lentisphaerota bacterium | reverse complement strand
GTTCTTCATTTTATATCCGCCTTTGTACTCTATTCGGTCGGCACCGATACGATACCAGTATCGAGTTGCGGGACGAAGATCGCGGATAAGTATTTGAGCGATCCTGTCGTTCACCTCCATCATGCCGAGACCGCCGGAATAGACGCGCTTCGAACCGCTCATGTCCGGCGATTGGGAAATCTCCACCCACCCGCTTGCGTCGGCGGAAACGGCGAACGCAACGCCCATCGACCGTTCGGCGGCGTTCTGTAGCACCGGAGCAGAGGCGATGAGCCGCCCAGACGTACCAAGTGCAGACGCTTCTGCGTCCCCGTTCGCCGCTGCGGTGGAATCTCCGGCGATGGCCATTGAGGGGAGGCCGACAATGCCCCCAGTCGCTGCAGCAAGCCCACCAGACAGAAACGAACGCCTGTTCATTGTAACATCATCAATTGCCATCTCTGTTCCTTTCCTGTTTTACGCCCTCATCCAGCACGACAAGGCCCTTGCCTTTGCCGTAGCGCATCCCGTAGTGGTTGAGTTCACCGTAGTATGTGTCCGCGAACGTTGTCGATATTGCCTTGCCAAATGTGCCGAGGGAGGTTAAAGGACGGACGGCAAAGGTGAGCGTCTTGCCGGAGGGCAATTCGGATTTGGGGATTTCAAGCGTCGTCACGCCTCCGTTCGGTTCGTGGCCGATTCCCATGTTCACGCCCGCCGCGTAAATCGCCTTGCAGAGCTTTGGCGTCCCCTCGTCGCCCGACACCTCGACCTCATACGCGTACACGCGCGAATCGGGATTGCCGTCGGCGAGAGGTATTCTCACGCAGAGACGCGGAGTCGCGGAGTTTTCTTGGACAGGATTAACAGGATTTACAGGAGTATCGGTTGCTGCCTTCCCAACCTTGTTACTCTTGTCAATTCTGTCTAAAGAGACCTCAAGTTTCGCTCCCTCGCGGAACTGCGGTTCGCCAATGACTTTCTTCAACTCGTCCTTTGAGAATGGATGCGGATCGTACCTGCCGAGCGGCATAATCCAGTCCGCGCCGAGCCTCCCGCCTTTTCCTACCTCATGCCGCTCTATGGCCAACATGTCGTCGTAAACACGCACGACATAGCACTGCCGGTTTCCTTCTGTTTCCGGGGACTTTTCTATCGGCGGATTTGGCGACCAGGCATCGTCCTTCGAGGAAAGCGCGTTGGAGCCGTGGGGCGCGCACGAAGGGCACTGTATCACCGGCCCGGCGCTCCACATGTAAATCCTGTTCCAGTTCGCCGCGCTCGAATGCCAGTGTCCGAAGAAGGATACCGCGTTGGAGTATTCGCGCATCGCCGCGTTCAGGACTTTGCGGGGGCGAATATGCGAAAAGAGGAAGAACGGCTTGCCACATGCGGGCATTTCGCCCATCGTCTCCTTCACGAGTGCGGCCGCTTGCGCCTCGACTTCCTCGCCTTTGCCGGGGACGTAGTGGCGACCGAAGAAATGGTATCCATTGACCGTCCTGTGCCATACGTCCGAATACGGTTCGCCCCAGATGCGCTCCCAGTTCGCTGCTATGTCGGTGGCGAGAACGTGTCTCGCGCGTTCCTCCGGATCGGGGTAGAGGTCGATTACCATCTTCCCGATTCCGTAGTTCAGCGCCTCCATGTCGTGGTTGCCGGTGACGAAAAGCCGTTCCACCTTGTGGCCGTCGGGGGCGAGGTCGTGCGGAAACACCTTGTCCCAGGCGGTGCGGTGAAACTCCATCTCCTCGACCTGTCCGCAATGCGCCATGTCGCCGCAATGAAGCACGGCATCGACGTTCTGCCCGCGAAAATGCTTCAGCGCGGCGACAACCCATTTGTCCGACCAGTATTTCGTCGAATACTTGCCGTCTGTCGTCGTCCTGAGATGCGTGTCGCTAATGACGCCAAAGACGAGATTCGGCTTGCCGCCGTGCTTCCAGCCCAAGGGGGCCGCAAACAGCCGTCCGCCGAAAAGCGACGCGAACGCAGCGAATCCGTCCCCAATGAACTCACGTCTTGTCATTGCGCGGCCCCCTCTATTTCCACAGCTTGCCGTTGTAGCGGACGACTGGCTTTTTCGCTGCATGTGCGCCCGGGCGAAGCGCGACCTTGACCGGCTTGCCATCCTTCCACTCGCAATCGACCATCCAACCGCCGCGAGCGCAAAGCCCCCTGAACGAACCATGCGACGCCCATTTCTTCGGCAGGGCAGGGAGAAGGTCGATGAGAAAGTTTCCATCTGCATCCGTCTCGTGGCTCTGGAGCAGCATCTCCGTTACAGCTGCCGTGTAGCCGAGATTGGCGTCTATCTCCTGAGTGCTGCCGATTTTCGCCCAGAGCGTATCGGCGAGACGGGTCTTGAAGAGGATGTCTAACGCCGAAAGCGCCTTGTCGCCCTCGCCTGTCCTGGCGCGGCAGCAGGCGCGGTGCGCAATCGACCAGGCGTGTGTGCGATCTCCCCGGAGGTCAAGCGTGCGGCTCGCCGCTGTGAGCCATTCCGGCGTCGCCCGGTTGATGATCGCCGACGGGTAGAGTCCGCAGAGATGCGAGATGTGCCGGTGGTTGTATTCGCCTATCTCCCCGTATTCGTTTTCCTCGCGGAACTCCTTGACTTGGCCGGACGCCCCGACGATCACGCTGTCGTACTTGCCGAGCTGCGCCTTGCAACGCTTGACGACGGCATCGTCCACCTTGCCGATAACGTCCGCAAACCGCACGAGCGCGGCATTGTTCGCCTCGATCATCTGCTGATCGAACGCACAGCCGACTGTATGGCAGTAGACGCCCAGGCTCTTGCGCAGCTCCTTCTTGTGAAGCTGCTCAGGCGAGGCGGAAAACGCCGAGAGCCAAAGCCCGTTCGTCTCGATGACGCACCGGGTCAGGAAATCCGCCATGCCGTGCAAGGCGGGCCAGACACGCTTTTCCAAGACGGCACGATCTTGCGTGAAGTCGTACCAGTCTGTGAACATCGCAGTCGTGAGGCCACCCGTTCCGGGACCGGAATGGCCGTTCGGCACTTCGCGCGATGGCGCAATCTGCAGTTCATACGGCCATGCCGCCGTGCCGATGCTCCAGAAGTCGTCCGAAATCGGCTCGCCAAGTCCCGCCGGGTTCTCCCGCGCCAGATACGCCCTGGCACCGTCGTGCGTCGCCGGGCGGAACGCCTCGCAATAGGCGGCATACGCCTCGAAGCATTCCGCCATGTTGCAGTTGAACGCCGGCCAGTACAGCATCTGCACGTTGATGTTGTGCCAGTAGCCGGAACCCCAGGCCGTCTTCGAGACAGGCCCTGCCCAGATGCCCTGGAGCGATCCTGGCAGTCCGCCCGGGCGCGACGCGGATGCGAGAAGGTATTTGCCGAACCGCCACTGGAGCATCGAAAGGTAATTGCTTGTTGTGCCGCGCGTTCGCAGTTGCGGCGTAGCAAGCCGCAAGTCGGATTCGTCGAGATCAAGCTCGATGGAACTGCCTCCAACGAGTGCGCGGAAATCGTTGACGTGTCGATTCTTGAGTTCGTCGTAGCCGAGTGTCGCGGCGGCGGCGACGCGACGCGCCACCTCCGGCATCGGATTTGGCCCGAAAGGACGCACTTTGTCGCCGTGCATCGGCGTGAACATCTCTGGACAAAGACGGTAGTTTGTCGCAAGGGAATAAACGACCGTCGCCGCACAAGCATCTGAAACGGCGAGCGAACCGTGACCGGCCTTCTTTATTTTTCCATCGGTCACAATCTTAAAACAGCCGGCCAACTTCACATGATAGGTGCCGCTTTCCTCTTCAATTCTTATTTCATCGCCCACCGTTTCAACGCTTCCTGTCCGGTTAAACGGCCATTTTTCATCTGGGAACGGCACGGCGACATTCAGCGTGAACGCAAGTGCGCCTTTCTTCGATGCCAAGAACCGCATCACGCCAACCTTGTCGGGATATGACGCAAAGTATTCGCGCTCGTAGTCAACGCCGCCCGCCGAGTAACGGACGCTTGCCACACCCGTTTCGAGGTCGAGTTCCCGAGTATATCCCGCCGCGTCCCTGTGGCCGAAGTCCACGGAAACGTCCACCGCGTCCGTCAGGTTCCCTTCCGGCCAGTCCTGGCGGTTGTAGAGGAGCTGCCGCGTCTGAAACGACGGCTCGGTGAGTTGAAGCCTCTCGACGTCCACACCGCCGAATTCCGAAACGCCGAAGAGGCCATTGCCGAGCGGCAGCGACGCGGTGCGCCATCCTTCCTGGCTCCAGTCCGCCGCCGTGCGATACCGCAGGCGCCAACCTTTCCCGAACATGGTGGCGGCGGAGAGCGGCAGTATCTCCCACGCCAAAATCCCGCCCGACAATCCTTTCCTGAGTTTGACCTCCAGCCGAATCGTCTGCGCCTCGACCATGGACGGGAACGCGACCTCGCAGAACCCGTCCCCGGCGACAGGGCAAAGAGCATCGACATCCCGCCACGGCGAAGAAGCCGACTCGCGCCACCTGACGCGCCACGATTCCGGTAGCGCACACTTCCCGCCGCCCGGCGTGTCGTCGAACCAGTAAACCCTGACGCCGTCCACCTTGCGCGGCGTCTTGAAGTCGCACTGCACCCATTCCTCCGTGCCGCGATGCGGCCAGAAGGTAAAGCGCTTGACGGTCTTGTCGCCGGACGACGACGGCTGGTTGCCTGCGAAAAGCCCGTCCGTGCCATCGCCGGGGTTGCAGTGCGACTGCGAAACGAGGCAAGTCCGCTCCGCCCAGGCGTCCGTAGCGAACCACGTCTGCATCTCGTTGCCCGGCTTGCGGTTGTCCCACAGGCAATAGGGAATGAGCGTCACGCCGCTCGAAGACTTGAGCGATGGATACGCCTTGCCGCCGATTTCAACCGTTCCATCCGTGAATGCGGCGTCCGCCGGAATAACCGCGTCAAACGCCTTGCCGCCATTGTCCGCGCCCTCGGCGCAATAGACAATCGGACCGCGCTCCACGGCGAGTCGCCCTTTGTCCGCCTCGACCTTGTCGTGCGCCTTGATGCGGCGCACCGGCATGTTCATCGCGATTTCGACGACATCGCCCTTCTTCCATGTGCGCTCGATGACGCAATAGCCCTTGACGGGCGCGACTTTTACGGCCGTGCCATTGACCTTGACCGCGAAATCGGCGGGCGATCCCGGCACGATCTGTTTGTAAAGGTCGCTCGGCACGGGCCGTCCCACGCACCAGCCGGGAATGCGGATGTTCAGTTTGAAGTTGCGCTTCCGGAGCCGCTCCCCGGGGAAGACTTCGAGCCTGACTTTGCCATTCCAAGGATAGTCCGTCTTCTGCGAGAGCTTCACGTCGCCGCTCTTGAGCTTCAGCGTCGCCTCGCTTTCCATGAAGAGGTTCACATACACCGCATCGTCAAGTGTCGCGTAGGCGAACTGCGGAATCTGCGGGAAGAAGCGCACCACATTGACCGGGCAGCACGAAGTCCTGAACCATTTGGAACGCTTGTAGCCGCCCCGCGACGCAAGAGGATTCGGATAGAAGAACTCGTCGCCAGAAAGCGACACGCCGCTGGCGATGCCGTTGTAGAGCGCCCGCTCCATCACGTCGATGTATTTCGCGTCGCCGTGAAGGAGGAACATCCGCCAGTTCCAGAGCGCGTTGCCTATGCCCGCGCAGGTTTCGAGGTAGGCCGTATCGTTCGGCAGTTCGTAGTCCGCGCCGAACTTCTCCCCTTTGCGCCGCGCCCCGACGGAGCCGTTCAGGTGGAGTTTCCTCGAAACGACATTCTCCCAGAGCCTGTCCGTCGCCCTGAGGTAGTTTGGATCCTCCATCAGCGCGGCGACATCCGCCATGCCGCAGTAGAGATACATTGCGCGCACGGCATGCCCGACAGCTTCGCACTGTTCAAGGACCGGCGCGTGGTTTTGTATCTGGCTGCCGGGGGCGGCGGTCGCGTCGCCCTTGACAAGACTGCCATCAGGGGCAAAGACCTCGGATGTGCGCCCGGTCGTGCTGAATCCGCGCTGGTCGAGAAAGTACCGCGCAAGACGGAGGTACCGCGCCTCGCCCGTCGCCCGGTAGAGCTTGCAGAGCGCAAGCTCTATCTCCTCGTGTCCCGGAATATGCTTCAACTGCTCCGGCCCCGGCCCGAACGTCCTGTCAACGAGATCAGCGGACTTGACAGCCACATCGAGGAGATTGCGCTTCCCCGTCGCCTCGAACCAGGCGACCGCCGCCTCGTAGAGATGTCCGACATTGTACAGCTCGTGGGACGAACCGCAGTTGCCCCATCGCGTCGCGCCCATCATCCGGCGGTGCTTGAAGTCCTCGACTTTCTCCATGCCGAGCGTCCGCGCCGTGTAGAGGTAGCCGTCTGGTTCCTGCGCTTTCGCGATGTCGGCGATGATGGCGTCGATCTTGTCTTCAAGCTCCTTGTCGGGATGTGTGGCGAGAATGTAGGCCGCGCCCTCGATGACCTTGAAAACGTCCGAATCGTCGTAGGGGATTCCCTTGAAGCCTTTGTCCGTCCGCACGCCAGCAAGCCGGAAGTTTTCAAGCCTCCCCGTCTCCTCGCACCTCTTCAAGTCGCTCCACACCGTCACGGCGCGGTTCGTCTCGATGCGCAGCAGCCAAAACCCGCCAGTAACCGTAACGTCCGGCAGACGCACCGGTTTTATTCCCTCGCCACCAAAAGCTGCGACACACGGACAGCATACCGATGACACAATGGCTGCAAACAAGACAGCATTCGAGATTTTGCGGTGCGCCATAATTATTCCTTCCCTTTTCCAAACGCCCCCGTGGTCGAAAGCGTCGCCGTGCGCAGGTCGAGGACGTCCGTCGATCCGACGGTGTTGGAGCCGGGCAGCATCTCGAAGTCGGCAAACGACATTGGCCCGATGTTGTTCGCCTGCGTTCCGCACGTCAACTCTCCGCAACTCCAGAGGTCGTTGCGCGTCAGCACGAACAGCTTCCGGCTCGCGTCGCCGCCGTTTACCGCGCCGAGCGATCCGTTGCCGAGAAGCGCCGCCGTCGGCAGCGTGTTGTCGTAGGACGTTCCTGGGTTCGCGCTTTCCCACGACGGATTGAAAGCGGACGGATCTGGGAACTCCACACCTCCATCCTGCGCAAGACCTCGCATCGCCGCCGCAACGACGGCGATGCAGATTGTCGATTTCAAGTTCATGAAGCAAACCCTCCTTAAACGGATATCAGAAGAACGAGATTATCAACCCTGTATATACATAGATGCCATCACCCTTCACGGCTATGCCATATCGCCGACCGCTGTCACCCTTTGTAAAGCGAAGCGAATCAACCCACGCCGGCTTTTCGTCCGTCCATGTGATGATTGGAACCCTTGATGTTCCCTTGCGTTCTCCAAGCTTGATCTGAACCGTCGCACCGCTCGCCATGCCAATCGAATAGTTGGCGGAAGGCAGAACGAACGGGCCATCAAGTGCGCTCAAGTCGAGGACGGGTGAAAGGTGCGTTGCGTCGCCAAGCGTGACTGTGCGCACAAGGTTCGTCGCCATCGGCTTGAAGCAGTCGAGAACGGTAATCGCGTAACCACGCTTGGAATCAGCGGCATCTGAGGAATCGCCCGAACGCCTGTCAATGAACGTGCCGACCGTAGGCAAGCAACTCGTACTGTCAAGATTAATGAGATAGCCTTCTCCAATATCCAACGTCACCGACGAAAGATCGCTCGCTACTCCGAAGAAGGATGGAAACACGCGGCTCGACATCGCATCTACAAACGCAATTGTGCCGCTACCCGACGTGGTCACTCCGCGAAACGCGAACATGCCGGTATTGTTACTGCCGTTGCCCTTGAGCGAAATGCTCAATGTGTGCCCGTTCATCGTGAGCGTATGTGCAGCCCAAGATCCGTTGACATTGGAGAAACCCCATCCGCCGTAGCCGCCGATGAGTGCATCGCCGAGAAGCTCCATGTTGGCTATCGTGCTGACGTTCCACGTGTTTTGCAAACCCGTGCTTACAAGCGCACCATTGCCGTCCATACCGCTGCCCGCCAATGCGAAATTATATGCAGAGCCAGCCTGCGTAAATGCCCCCGCCCAGTCAAACGTTGCGCCGTCCGCTATGGTGACGAGCGACAGTGCCGCGCCCCACGGCCTGTCCGCAACGGCGCATTTCGCCCTGCCGCCGCTTACGAGAGTTCCGCCCGTGTAGGTCTGCCCGGACTTTGCGCCGATCAATGTTCCATCGCCTTCTTTCACGAGTTTCAGCAAGCCCGTCAGCGCGACGTTTTCATTCTTTGCCGTCTTGTCTGCATCCACTTCGACATGCAGTTCGCCTCCGCCGACAGAATCGGTTATCGTTCCCGATCCTGTCAGATCACCGACCGTCAACTTATGTCCCGCAAGATCGACATCTCCTCCGATCTTGACCGACCCGCCTGCGATATACCCGTCCGAAGCCCCACCCGCAAGAATCTGTTCATTACCGCTCTTCCTTCCGAATTCCACGATACAGCCGTTCTTGCGGTCGTACATTTTAACCGCTCCGCCTACGGTCACGGGCGCATAATCCCGTACAAGTGTTCCATTGTCGTAAATCTGGCACGAATGGAAACGGAATGGCCCCGCATTGCTGGAATCTGCAGCTCCTTTATTGTTCGTAAGAAACAGATACAGCGCCTTGTCGAGTACGAATGCGCCGATGTGCTCCTTCTTCTTTATTCCATCGACCCATACCACCCCCTTGTTGTAATCGACCTTATGCCGTCCGACGGGAATCCATGTGGCCGTATCGTGATCCGTGCCGCCGGAATTGCCGAACGACGAAAACAATCCCTTCTGGTCATTGCCGAGGCAGAATGCGCCGTTTTTATAGCTGTTCGTATAAACGGCAAACAGCCGGAAAGGATAAGGTTTGTCTGATGTTATGTTGCGGACGGTCACATCCATGACAACGCGCGTATTGCTGTCGGGGCAGAATCCCGTATCGAGATAAACGCCCTTGACGACATCAATGTACTCGACCGGCTGCACCCATGTATCCGTCGCCGCAAGCGCGCTCCAGTCGGCATCCGCCGAAAGTGTACATCCCCCGATCAGCGTACCGTTCTCCGGGATTGCATCCTCAAGCGGCTCTCCCAATTGGGAAATCTGCCAATTGCGCGAATCCTTCGCATTCATCGGATCCCCGGCACCTGTCCATTTCGCCACGCGCCCGTTGTAGAGCGATTCGCTCACCGCCGCCGCAATTGCAACCGTGTTCGTCGTCGAGCCGCTGTAGGCAAGTGTCCCCGTGCCAGCGTTGGCGACGCATACGCCGGACACGGTATCAACGAACACCGCCTCCGGCGACGCCGCGTTCCCGCGCAGCGCAGGCACGAGATTCGCAAGCGCGGCACCGGAATTGTCCAACAATGTCGCGTAATACCATTCAGCGTGACAATATGTGTTGTTCAGATTTCCTGCCGCGTCATTCCATGTCGTTCCAAGAAGAACATCAACACCATGCTGCCCAACCGCACCACTCATCCTCCCAAGTTCGACTCCGCTGGGATTTGTCGTCACCTCACTGCCGTCAAGATACAGCTTACCGTTGCTTATGCCAAGTGTATGCGGATTGGTCAAATCGGGAAGTGTATACGCCGGATTGCCGACCACTCCTGTTGATGTTGTGTTTCCGGTGCGATTATAGTTGATATAATACTTGTCGTAGTTCCTTGCGTTCAAACCAATCGTAAATTTGTCACGTACGGCGCCCATCAGAGAAGCATAGCTACCGGAGGAAGTCCCTGTCGGGCGGTAGCGGATTTCAAAGCCGTACGCCGCCGTGTCCTTGACGCCCGTGTTCACATACTGGCTTGCGCCGAGTTTCACATAGCCGTCAATAAGCCGCACGGCGGACGTAGCGAGGACGCGCATGTAGGCGCCGACCGGCACGGACGATTTGTCGAGCGTGTATGTCGCGGCGGCGGACGAAACCGCAGGACTGCCGCTGTATTCTACGCGGTTCTCCGCCGGCCAGTCGGCGAGCGATGTGCCGCGATCCTCCGTGTCCCACACTATGTAGAGCACGGAAGTGTCATCCAGCACTCCAGCCGCCGCACTGACGGAAACATCGTTTCCGCTGACCGTGACGGAAAGCGCCGCCGTATCGGCAAACGCCGACATCGGCAGAACTGCGCCAATCGCAACCGCCGCCGCCAAGGCTTTGGTGGTCAAGTCCGCCGCCGCGCCAATCATCGCGAGTGGTTTTTGCATTTTTTGTTCCTTTCGTTTTTACCTGTCTAAGATTTCGCGCGTCACCTGACTGTTGTAATAGCCGGTGGCAGAATAGTCTTTTACGTCCATGTCCCAGCCGAGCTGACGCCAGTGGACGGCAAACGGAGTCGTCCACTTTCCGCATTTGCCCGTCTTGCCGCCGCGCCATGCGCCGTTGGACGACGCCATAGCCATGTCGGCAAACTCCGCCCCCCTGAAATGGTGCCAGACCGTCTCAAGAACGCCAAACAGCTTCTTTTCGCGGGCATACGCGCACTGCGCCGCAATGCCTTTCACGCTACGCCACGGACACGTGACTACGTCAAATCCGCTCGCGGCGAAATAGTCGAGCGTCGGGAACTGCGCCGTGATGGTCTCGCCGCCGGTCTTGTCCTGTCCGCCCGGATCGCTGCCGTAGTACCAGTCGCAGACGACGACGTCTTTCGGAATGCCCTCGATAAGTCCGTCGAGTTCGTCCGTTCCATGCGCATAGAATCCCTTCCATCGTCCGTCGCCTTTCTTTATGAGCATGTCGTGCCACATCATGGCGCGTGCACCGCGTCGCTTCAGGAGGTCACAGACGGAAGATATATGCGCGGCAACCAGTTTGCCGTACGGCTTGGAGGCGCGGCATCTCGGACAGCTTGGCGGATCGGCTTCGTCGCAGCCTATGTGGAAGAACGGTGGACGGGCAAACGCCTCGTGTACCTCATCGACATAGTCGCGCAGAACCGCCGTCGCGTCGGGATTCGAGAGACACCAGTTCCATCCTCCGGCAGGCTCGAAAAGCGGCTGCATTTCGGGATGGAAGTCTAGAGTCGCGTGCTTGCCGGTGCAGGAGCGGGCAGAAGCCGCATGACCGAAGACGTTCACCTGCGGGACGATTACGACGCCCAGATCAGTGGCAAGCGCAGCAAGCCGCCGCGACTCTGCGACGGAAAGCGGAGCGTCCTTCGCCGCGAACTGCGGATGCCGCTCGCTCCTGAACACGCCCCAGCTCTCCAGGACTACGTAGTTGAACTTGTAGTAGGCCGCAAGGCGAATCTGCCGCTCGACGAATCCATTGGGCATCTCCGGCCACCAACAAAGATGGATGCCGCGAAATGCAAGAAGCGGAGCGTCCTTTATCTCAAGGGCGGGCAACCAATAACCTTTCAACACGCTCCCGGACGATTCGCGCTCGGCAATCTGCCGGAGCGTGTACATGGCGTAGCGGACGCCTTGAAGCGAGGCGGCGGAAATTTCAATCTTCCCCGGCTTCGCCGAAAGAGCGTAGCTTTCCTCTCCGGGCGGAAGAGCCGTCTGAGCGTTCTCATCCTCTGCGGCAGCGGCGAAGCGCGATTCTCCCGCTACACCCCACCATGCTTTCGCCTTGTCACAAACCCATCCAACGGCCTTGGCATCGGAACAGGCAACGCGAAAGACGACAGCATCATCAAGCCGAACGGCGACATCCGCCTGATACGACATTTCCATCGGGGCGGGCACGACACAAGGCGGACGGAAATCGATATCCGCCCCAAAGAGACGGAAGGCCACGCCTACCGCGACAACCACAGCCGCCAAGGATTTGGCGGTCAAGCCCGCCTCGCACAATACGCGCAAACCGCGCCAGAAGCCGCCTATTCTGCGTCCATTAAGCTGTGAGGGGGGGGGGAGTATTAGAAGCGCAAAGACCCTTCACGCGATCTGTAGCGCGGGAATTTGACGGTGCTAAGGAAAGAGATTTGAGCATGTGCACTATTTATCCTCATGCGATTCTGGAGGAATCGTAAACTTGAAAACCGTGTTGCCGTCGTTCGTCAGATGGAAGTCGCCAAGAGAAATCACATCCATGCCAATAAGAAAATCAAAATCTTGAAACTCACCATCACCTATTTGCAATCCCTTGACCACTATGTCGTTCGGGAGCATTATATCCACACAATAGATGTTTGCCTCATAAAACCCTTGCGCGGTGTAGGCCCGTTGCGTGTCTGTCGGGAACAATCCCAACTTCTCGGCAAAGGTCTTGCTTATGACCGAGTAGATTGCGCCAGTATCCCACAAGCCCCGGCATTTTATCGCTTTGGTGACAGAACCGACCATGCCAGTCACTATGCCGATCTCAGTGACGACAGCGCGGACTACTTCCGGGAATTCTGTCCGTATGGCACTCATTTAGACACTTCCCTGAACACCATTCTTGGCATGCGAGAAAAAAATCTTTTCTTTTCCTCTTCGAGACCGACGCATTGGTGGACGATAAACGAGCCTAGACGATGTCCCGCGCCAATCATCTCATCGACTCCACCTGAAAAGGTGTTAAACACGCCGACAACGCTACAATCTGAAATGCCGATGAACTTGCCGTCATACTTCGGCAAAAGTGAATCAAGATTGGCGTAGTACCAATCTGAATTCTTTTTGATCTCTGTCGTGTCTACAGCCATTTTGCACCTCACTTTCCGTTCCTGTGCACAACCTACCGAACAAAAAAGCAACGCATATAATACGTCACCCACCCCGAAAAGTCAACAGGCCCGGGCAAACAAAAGAATCGGAGCTTATTGATACACAAAATTCTGACCGACGCGCCTTCCATTTAGATTTGTAGGGATTGTTAAAAGTCTCATACGGAAATTGTAGCGTAGTCGGAGTTTGAAGCGCAAGATTAGGTGAGGGTTATAGGTAAAGCACTTTCTGAGGGCCCTTGGGGAAATGCAGCATGCGGCGTCACGAAGCCTGAAGTCGCGCAGGCGATGTCGAGCGTGCTGCCGATGCTGTACGTGCCAGGAGCGACAAGTATCGTATCCAGCGCTGCTGCGGCGTCAATGGCCGAAGCAAGGTCGTTTGCCGCCGT
>SUVZ01000064.1 GCA_015061765.1 Lentisphaerota bacterium | reverse complement strand
CACGACGGTCATGATTGCCCATCATGTACGACACTTCTACCCCGGCATCCTCCAGTCTGCGGAAAAGGGTCGCAGAGAGCGCGTAATCCTCCTTTGGACCGACCGTCCCGGCAATGTCGCCGAACACCAGCGCCCTGTGCGGAATCTTCTCAAGCCCCAATGCGCTATCGATGCAGTATTGCAATCTTCTGTAGGCGAAAGAACCTGTGCCGCCGCCTGCCGCCACATGGCAGTCGGCCAGCAGAAGGATCAGATTGTCATCAAGCTCACGATTCTTGCCGGGTGCCGCAACAGCACCTGTCGCTGTTGCAGCCATTGCCGCCAAGGATGTCGCGCCTGTCAGAAAACCGCGCCGCGTACATATCGAAAAACCGCTATTGCCTTCAATGACACGTTCCTTCATTTTCTCCACCTTTATCTGGTATCATGATGGAAAGACTGCCTTTGCTCCTCTTTCCTTTCGTTCCTTCAAATTGCCTCCTATTTTACCATACGTGAGCCGTTCTTCTCCACAGAGTCCATAAACTTCCGCACAAACCTGCCTTTGCAGATTTGTGCGAAATCGATATCAAAAATTGTTCCGTCAAGAAAAGTTTTGATATGATACGCACCATGAAGGAAACTGAGGCGAAATATATTGCGATTGCGGCGGCGCTCCGCAAGGACATACTGTCCGGGCGCTACGAAACGCGTGACCGCTTCCCGAGCGAAGAGGCTCTTGTGCGCAGATTCGGCGCAAGCCGTCCTACGATTGAGCGTGCCCTCAGGGAGCTGAAGCGCGAAGGCTTCCTTGATGCTAAAGCCGGTTCCGGATTCTACCTTACATCGTTCGCCCGCAACGCATCGGGAGCAATCGGCGTCATCGCGCCGGACTACCGGAGAATCGATTTCTTCACCGATCTGTGCGATGGAATTTCGTCCGTGGGACGCGCCGCAGGATACAATGTCCTGCTTGGCGACAGCTCCATCATCGAAGACAGGGCATCATGGGCGCTGAAGACCGCCAAATCCTACATTGAACAGAAAATCGTAGGCGTCCTTCTGGAGCCGATCGACCTCACGCCTGATTCGACTTCTGCGACAGAAGCGGTTCTTGAAGTCTTGTCCAAACGGAAAATCCCGGTGGTATTGCTCGACAGGGATTATCTTCCAACTCCAGAACGCAGCGGCTACGATCTTATCGGAATCGACAACGCACAGGCAGGATACCGCATAGCAAAACACCTTATCGACAATGGAGCGCAGACCATCCACTTCCTGACGCAGCCCGACTACGCAAGCACAATACGCGGACGCATTCAAGGTGTTGCCCAGGCGGCGTTTGACGCTGGAATCGGATGGCGGAAATCCCACATTGTAGAAATCAATCCTGATGATTCTGTGGCATTTACACGGATAATACGGCACGTTTTTCCAAACGTGAAAGCGAGGAAAAAGTCCATTCAGAACCACCAGGCTTTCGTTTGCAGAAACGATGCACTTGCCGCTCGTCTCATCCAGGCGCTCACCGCCGAAGGTTGGCGCATCCCGAAGGATGCAATGGTAGCCGGATTCGACGACGGCAAGATAGCACAGCTCTTGAACCCGCCGCTTACGACCATATCGCAACCGGTTAACCTTCTGGCGGAAACGGCGGTCGCATCTCTCCTGCAGCGCATACGCACACCTGATCTTCCACCGCGTTCCATACTTCTCGACGCACCGCTGACCATTCGCGCTTCAACTTCAATCCGATAGACTTCTGTCTGCGTGTTGAATGTCAATCTTCACCATCTTCCATTTCCTGACAGCAGCTTCTACTACTCTATTGCAAGGAAATGCCAGTTTGAATGAATAATCCTCCCAAAAACACGGAGGCATTCAATACAACCTCTCTGCCACCACAAAAAGAGAATTCAGTTCGGAGCAATTCTCCCGCGCTACCTTAACAGAGAATTCTATTCGGACGAAATCTCAACTTGCTTATAGCCTACGACAGGATTAACAGGATTTACAAGATTACAGTGCGGACAACGCTGACTGCACTCTTGCCAGAACCTTGTCCGCAGTTCCGATGCCAAAACGCTCGCCTACAGCCATAACATCCTTTTCGGAAATCCCGGAAAACCTTCCATTCACCGAAAGTGCGTGCTGGCTCTGCCACCCAGCCCATTCAGATTCAGGTGCGGAAAAGTGAGACCCCGTAAGATCATATGCCGGTGCAAGGTGCCATACCCCATCCTCTTTCATGATAAAAGAGAAATTCTTCGTATGATCATCCATTTCCCGGTTGAACACATTGAATGCCATACGGCGGAATATCTCCTCGCGTTCCTCATAACCCAAGTTGAGAGCCTCCGCCGTCTCAAAAAGGGTTTCGTAGGAGTAAAGATCCCTTGGTCCTCCTGGCGGCAAATGCTGAAGCGCACACAATGTCTGCACATGATAACGCCGTGAACCATCTCGGTCAAACCGTTTAGTCATGAAATGCGTCTCGCCATCAACTGTCAGCAGACGGCTTTCATTCATGTCAATTCCGGCGGCTCTTGCCCTTAAATATGTTTCATACTCCTGATGTCCGGCATCGGGAAGTCCATTGGGCGTGAATTTCACAATCCAATGCTCATATCCATCCGGCAGATCCATGTCGCCAGCGACAAAGGATCCCGTTGTCCTGTTCCATCCTACAACCGCCTTTGACTGCGCCCCACCGGCCGATGTCCCTACGCGTATGATTTCGCGCAGCGCATCATCTCCAGCCATTTCAACCAACTGAGCGTTCAGCGCAAGACGTGCCTCCTGGACAAGATTGCGCATATCAATGGCTGTTGGGACATTTCCGCCCGAGCGAATCTCCGGCTCGTATGTCAATGCTCCCATCCCTCGCGAACCAATGTATGAAAGCCGGTCAAGCGGAGTAACAGATGCAATGTCGATGCCATGCGTCTGCATCCACTTTTTAACCAGCAGATTGCCGAACGAATCCGGCAACGAATCGGCAAACACGCCTGGAAGTCCATAAAGCGAACGGCGAGGAAGTTCAAATTCATCAGCAGAATAGATGGCGCGTGAAAGAGGCATCGCAAGAGGCGCTATCTCAAGTCCGCTCCGACGGAATTCAGGATCATATTCAAAAACAGAATATTGATCATAGGCGTGAGCCAAAACACCAACACGCCTTCCCCAAAGGAACACCGACACAGCCATTACCGGAACATGGTTCATTTTCTCCTCCTTTCCGCAGAACTGGCTCTTTTCCTTTGTTTGACTTCTTTTTTTCTCTCAAGCATTTCAGCCAAGGCTATAGGACTCAACTGCGTTTTAGGGGCAAGATCAAGCACCCAGCCATCTTTTCCCAATGTGCGGCACACAAGAACAAACGTAATCAAGGCAGCACCATCACCATCCTCAAGATGGCGAACGGCGCTCAGCGAAACGCCACTGCGTTCCGCAAGCGTTTTCTGAGTAATATTTGCCTGAAGACGGCAAGCCCGCAGGCTATCGCCAATCTTCTTCAGCAATTCCTCTCGAGTTCCTCGCACCATAGATTTAATGCTCTTTTTAGAATTTTAACGCCGCAATTATACCACAAACGCTCTAATTAGAACAATACTGCAATTGAGCATTGAAAAAAAAAAACAAGCGAATCAGAACCATATCACTATGCGCCCACTAATCAACTTGAACTTATCCCGTCAAGCTTGCACATCACAAATCATCTTTACTGAAAACAAGGCGAAAGATAGCACTTACAGGTATCAAAAGCATGCGGGAAGTTGACTGATCGGCGCTTCACGCTAGCAATAAGAGAAGCAGGACAGGCGGGACGAGTATGACGGGCGGTCAAATCGGCTGAAATCAATCAACACATAGCCGTTTGATTTCTGTTAACCATTCTTGACGGGAACCTATTTAAACATCAAACATCACTTCGCAAAATGCATATATGCACCATCCGGCACAGACCGCACAGTAAACCACCTTGAGCAGTACGCCTGAAAGAAAACCGAGAAAGGCTCCAAAACCACCACGCATCGATTCAAGGAAATTCTTGCCGGCGATGATCTCGCCCAGCACCGCTCCAACGAACGGACCCAAAACAAGCCCCAGCAAGCCAAAGAACATTCCGATGACAGTGCCTATTATGCAACCGGCCACGCCCCAGCGCGAACACCTGAACTTTTTCGCTCCGAGAGCCGGCACGATGGTATCGAGAACCAGAACCGCTGCGCAGCCGATGCCGAACCACACGCAAACGCCCAAAGACGGCGCAAAGCGCGAAGGCAGCAGAAGGAGCAACGCGGCATATGACAGCGCCGGCCCCGGAATAACCGGAACCACACAGCCCAACAAGCCGAGAATCAGGAGCAACACCGCCCCCGCCGCATACAGAATATCAAACAGTACTTCCATTTCAATTCATATTTCAACCACAGATACGCCCATGACTCCGCAAATCGACAAATTCACTGGCAATCGATATATCTATTGGTTTCAATGGCGAACATTTTACCACAAATCAACAGCCATACGTAAAATGAATTAGCGCAGCCCCATTCGGTCTGCGGCCGCAGACCAATCGCGTTTAGCCGAGAAAAAGGCTTTACCCGCCTTGTTCTCGGTCTGGATGAAGAACACACGGGCATGACCGGTCTTGAGATTGGCTCGCTGATCGGTGCGCATTGCACCTTCATGCCCGAACCAATCCCCCTCAATCCAAGAGCCAACGGTATATTTCTCCTTTATGTTTGGAGGCGTCTGCTTGACGGCAAATACGCCATCGAACGTCTTGCGGGAAATGATCTGCCGTCCTTCAAACTCGCCACATCCAGCAAGCATACGCGAAAAACGTATCATATCACGCGGCGTGGAGAAAAGGCCACCCGCAGCAGATGGGCATATCTGCTTCTTTCTCGGAAACTCCAGTTGCTTAACGCATCCGTCCGCCGCCGGACGGAACGGTCCACCTTCCGTAGTGTAGGCCTTTACGAGACGCTTGATCTGGTCATCATTCGGAAAGAACGTCGTATCCTTCATTCCAAGAGGTGCGAGTATCTTACGCTCCAGCCACTTCTCAAAAGGCTCACCAACAGCCACCTCCAGCGCTGCAGCGGCTGAGTCGATCCACACATTGCCATATGCGAAGGTCTCTCCTGGCTGCTCGGCAAGCGAACGGGCGGCGAAGCGTCTCGCAATTTCCCGCAAAGGAATGTCACGTGCCACAACGGACTCTCCGCCTCTCCCTCCTGTGACATGGCACACAAGATCCCTGATTGTCAGTTCACGTTTCAGAGGTCCTTTCGCGCACTTCATATTCTTGAACTCGGGCAGATATTTCGAAACCTTGTCATCCAAAGAAATCTTGCCTTCATCAATCGCAGCCATCATTGCTGCTCCCAGAAACGTCTTTGTCATGGAGAATACGGCGAACAGCGTATCTTCCGCCATCTTACGACGGTTTTCCACATCCGCCCAGCCAAGACAGTCCACCGTAAGATTCCCTTGTGGGTCAGAAAGGATCGAGACCATCCCAGCGATCTCACCTCTATCGATGTACGGCTGAAGTGCCGCCTTGACCTCACTTGTGAAACGCATCAGCCGATATATGCCAAAGTTTCTATACAACGTTCGTTCGCCAGGCTTCTGCTTCATGCCCGCGCTTACGAGCATGCTGTCCATACCTCCCGGAACGCGCACCAAACCCGTGACCCTGCGCCAGCCGTCGATATCGCCTTCGGGCGGCGCAAGCGTAATTGTGGGCGGAACTGTAAGGTCATGTGCGCCGCCTGCGCGATGGAAGCGGACAATCGTCTCTCCAGCGCTTCCGCACACCTCAAAGTCAACTGCATACCAATCCCCCTCGCGCATATCTCTGATGGTAGTCATCAAGCCGCCGCTGCCGACACCTTCCGCAAACAGCATCCCATCCTTTGCGCCAAATATGCCGGGCTGAACCTTCGCCTGCCAGCTCTGCAACGGCTTCGGCAATGCGCCATCTGGAAATCTGTCCGGCACGATATTTACCGCCTTGCCCGATTTGCGCAGTTCCGCCAACCGCTCGCGGGCGAACTTCATGGGATGCTGCGACGCATTGAGAACGTCGGTAAGCCCAGGCATCTTATCCTCCCAAACGATCTTACCTTTTGCCGGCATCTTGCATGATGCTGGACGCTCCCAGCGCGCGAACGCAAGCTGTTCGCCATAAAGCCACATATACGAATCGCTCGCGTCGAAGGCATCGGCGAAATTCCTCTCGAAATGAACAAAACGCGACCCGTCCACAGGACCGGCAAAATAGCGTCCGCCCGGCTTATGTGTGCTGTACCTGTCGAGATATATCGGAAACGCCATATCGACACGCAAGCGGTACTTGTCGCGGTTTTCCGGTTCGAGCAACGGCATGAAGCAGGTCTGATTGCGCAAACGCGCCACGTAGCAATCCTTGTGTTCCGCTTCGTAACGGTATCCGGTCTCTTCGCCTTCCACAATCCGCGCTGTCATCGGCAGAGCGTCGAGGACGCCATTAAGGAACGATGGCCAAAGATCCTGACTGCTTTCCATCAGAGCCACAGGGTCGGCGGCATTGTAGTAGTAGTTCCACAGCTTGTCCGAAAAGAATCTCGCCCATTGAGTAACGGCATCGGGGAATGCGGCAAATACCGCCGAGAACACCTCGCGTCCCCGGCGGCGAGCAAGAGCCTTCACTTCCCTCCATTCTGGATCTCCATCAATACGCTTAAACTGCTTGATGGACGAATAGTCCTCATTATCCACCGAAACGCCTACCATTCCGGACTCCTTGGCAATGCCGGCAGCCATACCGGCATTGTGCGCGATGCGCGACCAGGCGGCATCATCGGTCCATGCGATGCGCTTTCTCGGACATCTAAAAGCATGCACGAAGGAATGCGAAAACTCCGGCATCTCCGACATCTTCTTCAATGCCTCAATATCGGCGGCAAACGCCTCTCGCGTCCATTTAGGATCCGCCATTATTGTATGCGACGACACCTGCGTACCGTCGGCAAGCTTTCCGCGCAAGTAGAAATCCGCTCCTGAAATGCCGCAGCCACTATATTTCTCGGCATGCTTCACAATTTCCGAGGGCGGCGTGTATATAAACTCCCACCCTACAACAACGCATTTCTTTCCCGGCCTTGGTGCCGCCACCGCAAGCACGGAGAACAGCATCGCTGCCGTAACCACAATAAAACCCTTTACCGACTTCATCAATTGAATCCTTTCGCTAGTCAAGGTCTTTCTCAGCTATCTCAATTCCATTGAGATTGCGCACCGACATTATGTATCGTGCCTTGTCGAACGCTGTTGCTCGAGAGCATGTATGCAATGCCCCTTCTGACACATTTCCGCTTTCATCTTCAGCAACGATCTTATACGTTACGTAATCCTCCGCCGCAAAATCCACAGATTCGTCACGGAATGACGTTCCCTTGAGACCTTTCGCCAATACATCATATCCTGGTGCAGAACGCGTATTGCGAAGCACTCGATAGGAAAGCCCTTGCGAAGAAGATACTTTCCATGATACCGTACGCGAACTGCGATCCACCTTCACTTCAGAAGGCGGAGAAAGTCTCACAATCTGTTTCGGGAATCCCGTATATACGAACGCTGAATTCTCCACTGACGATGCAGACACCACGACTCCACCGAAGCGCACCTTGGGCGGCACTGCATAACCATCTTTACGTACGACAGCACGAACCGGAACTCCATCTCGCCATTCGCAATCAACCGAATATCCGCCTCGGGCTCGCAGTCCAGAAAACGAGCCATCCTTCCAAGCATTCGGCAAAGCGGGAAGCAAGTCCACCGCTCCCGAATGGCTCTGCAGGAGCATTTCCGCCATGCCTGCAACGGCGCCAAAATTTCCATCTATCTGAAACGGCGGGTGCGAATCCCAAAGGTTGTGGTACGTGCGTTCGGCCAACAATCCGCAAAGAAGCCTGTGCGCCCTATCACCGGAACCGGTCCGCGCCCACGCGCAGATGCGATGGGCGAGAGCCCAACCCGTAGACTTGTCGCCGCGTCCGTCAAGAGATACCTTTGCTGCATCCAGCCACGCTGGCGTATCACGCGTTATGAGAGTTCCCGGCATAAGCGCCACAAGATGCGAAAGATGTCGATGACGGTACTCGCCCAGGCTCCCATAGTAGCCTTCTTCCCGGAACTCCTTGATCTGCCCTGACCAGCCTATCTGTATCGGATCGTGTTTCTCCAACTGTCCAGAAACTCGTCGCGACACGTCATCATCGGATGCGCCGATCAACCCCTTCAACTCAATGTAATCACGATTGTTACTAACGATAAGCTGCTGATCGAAACCGCATCCGATTGTATTGACGAACTTCTTTTGTCCTGGATGCCACGGTCCATCCGTAAGCTGTTCAGGCGAGGAAGAGAATGCTGAAAGAATCTTTCCGTCATAGTCGCGCACACAGCACGAAAGGAACGCCGCCATCCCCCGATGCGCCGGATAGATGTGTCTGGAAAGAGCAGTCCTATCGCCTGTAAAATCCCACCAGTCCTTGAAAAGCTTGGTGGTGAGGCCTCCCATGCCAGGCCCTGAATGTCCGCCAGGTCCGCCGGCAACCTCAAATGGAAACACAGTTGATCCTACGCACCACACACCATACTCTTTAACCTTTTCCCATTTGGGAATTTCTAGCCTGTACCTCGATAGGAAGTTTGTGGCGTTCGCGGCGCTTGCCGGACGGAATGCCCTGTTGAACTCCGCATAGGCTTCGAAACACTCGGCGAGATTGCATGAAAATGCAGGCCAATAATTCATCTGCACGTTTATGTTGTGCACATATCCACATCCCCATGGAGACTTCCTGTGCATGTTCCACACGCCTTGAAGGGTAGCGGGCATCGTTCCCGGACGGGATGACGATATGAGCAGATAACGCCCGTATCTGAAATACAGTTCCTCAAGATACGCACTTCTCTTCCCTCTTCTGTAAAGAGAAAGCAACTCCGAAGTCTTCCGTTCAGAATCTGATGAATCAGAACCCAGATCGAGCCGCACCCTTCCATAAAGTGAACAGTAGTCGGCAACATGCTCTTCCTTCAGCTTATCATATCCTTTGGCGACAGCATCCGACATGATCTTGCCTACATTGGCGACAGGATTGCGCTTCGACATCTTCTCCTTGCGCATCCCTTCCATGAACATCTCCGGGCACACCTCATAGTTCGTGTCACACGCAAAAAGAACAGTTGCCACTGTGGCATTAGACACTTGAAGCATTCCGTCTTTCGGAACTACCTTGCCGTCGCTCAACACCTTTATCGTTGCGGCGAACTTTATTCCCTGAAATTCCATCTCCTGAACGACACGAATTTCATCGCCAGTCGATTCGACGGTTCCTCTGCGCCCAAATCCATCCTTATCGCCAAACGGGGTAATAAACGGGATCTGCGACGAAACATCGAACGAAAGAGCTCCTTCTTTGGATGCGGTTAAGCGAACGATGCCCGTGCGTGCAGGATAGGATGTGAAATACTCGCGCCGATAGTCGATGCCATTGCACGAATACTCCGTTTTGGCTACTGCGGTATCGACGTCAAGCTCGCGCCTGTACCGGATCGGCTTGACGTGCCCGGTCCTGATTCTGATCTCCAAAGCGTTAGTTAGATTCCTGTATGTGACCATCGCATTATGGGTCACCTGTATGCGTTCATTTTCTGGAATGCCAAATACGTTCCACCCAAAATAACCACAGCCAAGCGGATAGGACTGCCACTCCCAGCCGGTTTTATCATCCATTGCGGCCTTCGTGTCGAAGAGACGGTACCGCACGGCTTCGCCTTTTGCCGCAGAAAGCTGCAACGCCGATAGAATCGGCAATGCGGCTAAAACACAACGGAAAACCATTTGCCTTCCCCCTTTAGCTATTTTGTCACTGACTTTACCGCACAATAACCCGTGTGCCCATGCGCTGGAATCCGGCAATCACCGTAACTGTGCCGTCTTCATTGTCACGCGTGGTAACTTTCGTATAGTAACCACTGCGAATACGTCCAAACGTAAACGGCAAGGAATCCACTGCGGACGATTGAACCGTACAGACCGCAACCTGAACGTTGTCGCCGCACTCCGTTCCGTCATCAACGAATTTAACACGAACTTTTCCGCCAGCGGAAACGAAGGGAGTGTGGCATTTCGTATTCACGATGCCCCAGTCCGCCATGCCGCCAGCCTTCGGGAATGCGTCAAGCTCCAGCGTTCTACCAGCGGCAAACTTCACGGCTACACCATCAAGCGCATTTGTAGATGCGACCTTGAGAACACCTTCAGAAACCATAAGCTTATTCAATCCTTCAACAGGATTGGTGTCAGGATTGCCGTCCACGAACAAAGCCGCGCCGCCCAGCGTAAGGCGCCCGGCGCCGGTCTTTACGAGTTCGCCGGCAAATGTGATGTTCTGCATGACGGCAAATGTTTTATCTTCAGGGACAACGAACCTTGCCGCATTTTCAACGTAAATTCCACGTGTCGACTCATCGAGCGCAACATCACTGCGCACCGAAATCTTCGAGTTCCCCTTCACCGTCAGAGCCTTCCATGAATCATCACCGGAATATACTCCACCAAGATTGCGTCCGTCATTGAGAAAGAGCGTTGTGCATTCATCCGTGCCGGATTCAGGCATCCACGAATCTGCGTGCGAATCCACTACGAAAGCTCCCGAATAATTTACGTTCGTCCCGAACAGCTCCATCGAAACTGACGTCGGATTGTAGTTGCAGACGGAAATGATGCCACCACCCGCTATTTCTGAATACACCTTATAGCATTTATCGGCCCAACCCCAGAACGACACGGGGCTTGCACCTGGCCACACAACAATCTTTCCGTAGATCGCAGGGTTTTGCGCACCGGCATACGTAAAGAATGACGAACCACCGACAAGGTGTAATTCTTTAACCGCAAAAGACAGTGCATGATTGTACACGGAGGCGCCTGACCTTACAGTCAGAATCATATTGGTTCGGACAATCGTATCGTTACAGCCAAGCCCTAACGACGAAGCCTCCACCAACACATTTCCGGAGAAGTCCTCATCCGGAACATTTCCGGTGGACCAGCAACTGTCATCCGAAAACGCAAGTGGAGATGACGAGCCGTTTGATGCATTCACCTTGTCCATCAAAACCACGGGATCCCATTTCACAGACACATCCTTTGTGCCGTCTCCGTTGTCGAAAAGACCAAGCCGCACATTAGCAGGAAGATTTCCAATCCGATTCTTGATGTAAAAATTGGTGATGACAGCCTCGGAGAAGTCTGCGTCCGTCTGCGCCGCAGGTCCAGTCAAATGTACAAGAGGGATGTGCCCGTTACGTCCTATGCTATTGTAATCATATTCATAGGCCGTACTACGGTCATACGAGAAACCGACCCTGAAGTCGCCAGACGCCGAAAATCTGTTGGTCACAGTAAAGACCGTGAAATTACCATAAAGTCCATGTGTATAGAGATTCAACTCCGATCCTGGATTGAAAATAAGGCCACCGACAATATTTGTCCTTGCCTGCACCTTGAGCAATGTAGAAAGGATGCTGTCCTTCCGAAGCTCTATCGTTCCAGGATGGACATTGGCTATTCTTGTTGTTTCACTATCTGGATTTTCAAAATACAGCTTCACGTATGCGCCGACGCCGAGGACAAGCTTACCGAAATAATTCGAGAAATCCACAGTCATGTGATTGCAGGTGCCTAATGCCGCCGTACGATCACATTCCGATATGGTGCCTCTGCCGATTACTGCGACAGCAGATTTGTCGCCTGAGAAGCCACCGCTGTATATCACAGACTTGCCGTTCCAAATGAAGAAATCAAACAGTGAAGGTTTCTCCTCCGTACCTGAAATTACGAAATTTCCAGCCTCCAACTGATTGTTGGAATTGTGCTTGTATTTACCGCCCGGCAACATTCGCAATTCCTTAAAACGGTTCCAGGTGTCACCGGAATTCCCTGCAATGAAAGTACCTGCAACAGCCAACACATCCCCCGGAAAGCTATAATGGCTTGTGGAGGAATACATCGTCATGCCCTCTGGCAGGAGATACCTGCCACCTTCCTTTGCGGCTTCACTTTCCGGTCCCCAATTGGCGCGTGTGAACGATGATTCATTTCTGCTTAGATCTGAAGTCTGCAAGGCGAGATAAGAAGAGTAATCCTCTGTATCTGCAGCCTCAACTGGCAAGGACACGACAGAACACGCAGCCACAGATATCACAGCTATCGAAACATACGCAGCATTGCACATACGGGAAAGCCTTTCTATGTGAATAAAACGCCGTTATGATAGCACAATCATTTTTTTTTTCAAGACAAAACAGCATCTAATGAAGCTTAGGTGAGATGCGGTTTGACACATGGAAATGCCGTTATCGCAACCTGACATCTAAATATCACAGCGAGAACCTGACCCGGAAACGGAGAATCATATCCTTGAGAGACTGCGACGGCATCTCAACATATGCCTCTCTCATCGCCTGAAGCGCTTTCGGGGCAAAACGGGCATCCTCGACCGCCTCCAGCATCAGGGTCTGGTAGAGCACCTGACGCAGCTCCGCCCGGACAGCACCTGACGGTTTGAGGGTCAGCCCATGATGCGCCCAGTAGAGCGCGGAAGCCTTCGGATCGCGCCAGTTTTGGGCGCCATACGTCCTGTCGATGTATGAGGCCAGCGACGGATTCATCTTCAGTTGAGACCAGTCCCCTTTAGTTGCATCCACAATCTCCGCCCAACGCTTAGAATATAGAGGCGAGGCCTCGTCTAGGGTTCCGCCTACCTTCGAGAGAAACAGCCATGCCAGCTCCCTGTGAAGCTCAGGACTGCGCGGGTTGAGACGCAGCCCGTCATCCCGAAGAAGTTTCATAGCCGACTCAACCCAGCGCCAGCGATCCTCACTCGTTGGCATCATCACCGAAATGTTGTATGCGAGATTCCATGCGGCATATGCCCACACCTCTGGCGTATGTGGCTCAAGCGTCGTGAGCAGATTGGCGATCTGCGCCATCTCGGCATAGCGGCCT